>JBKOYW010000192.1:0-10234 GCA_046744275.1 Actinomycetota bacterium | reverse complement strand
GGCACCGGCTGTTCGGCCTGCCGGCGCCGCCGCGCGATCACGCCGCCGGCGGCGGCGACCTGCGGCCCGGCAGCGCAGAGCGCCTGGCGATCGGGCCGATCATGTGTCTGTTGGTGCCGCGCGCGCTCGAGGCGCCGGTCGCAGCGAGCTGGGCCTAGTAAGGCGACGGCAAGGCCAGCGCAACCGCACGCCAAGTACGCGCGCGGAGAGTGGCGGCCATGAAGCCGTCCCCCCTCCCGAATCCCCACGCGAGCCGCGCCCGGCCCGTGCTGCGTCCGACCACGCGTCCCCAGCAGCCGCGCACGATGCGCGCCACCGTGCTGCAGTCGCTGCTCCTCGCCCCAGGCGGTGGTGTGCCCGCACACCGCCACGGTCAGGGCTCCACGCGACCGCGAGCACTCTGACGTGAACTTCGTCACGGATGACGCCCCGCCGCTCCGGACGCTGGTGACCGACGACGACCCGCTCGTCCGGCGCCTGATCCGCGACACGCTCCAGTGCGACAACATCACGGTGATCGCCGAGGCGTCGACCGGCCGCGAGGCCGTCGAGCTGGCGCTCTTCTACCGCCCCGACGTCGTCGTGATGGACTACATGATGCCCGAGATGGACGGGATCGAGGCGACGCGCCGGATCTACGAGCAGGCCCCCGAGATCCGCGTGATCCTGCTCACCGGCGCCGGCGACGAGTCGCTCGGCATGCGCGGGCTGCGCGCCGGCGCGGCCGGCTTCCTGTCCAAGGACATGGAGCTGGACTCCCTCCCCCGCGCGCTCCGCGGGGCGCTCGAGGGCGAGGCCGCGATCTCGCGCAGGCTGGCGATGCACCTCGTCCAGCACTACCGCTCCGCTCCGCTGGGCGGGATGGGCCTGCGGCCGGTGCGCAGCGAGCTGACCGACCGCGAGTGGGAGGTGCTGGACCTGCTCACCGGCGGCGCGTCGACCGACGACATCGCGCGGGTGCTCGTGCTCTCGAGCGAGACGGTCCGGTCGCACCTCAAGAACCTGTACCGCAAGCTCGGCGTGCGCTCGCGGGAGGAGGCCGTCGAGGCCGCCAACCGCATGCGCGAGCTGGTGTGAAACCCGGGGGGCCCGCCCAACGGGCCATTCCGTTTGGGAGCGATGTCCCGTTGGGCACCTCCTACGCCACGCCCGCGTCGTGCGCGAGCAGCGCGACCTGGACGCGGTTGCCGAGCTCGAGCTTCGTCAGCAGCCGTGAGACGTGGGCCTTGACGGTCGCGACGCTCATGTAGAGCTCGGCGGCGATGTCGGCATTCGACTTGCCCTGACCGATCGCGACCGCCACCTCGCGCTCGCGGTCGGTCAGGCGGTCGAGCAGCTCGCGCGCGCGGGCGCGGCGGGCGGCGAGCCCGTCGTCGGCGACGTGCTCGATCAGCCGGCGGGTGACGGTGGGCGAGAGCATCGCCTCGCCGGCGGCGACCAGCCGGATCGCGCGCATGATCTCCGGCGGCGGCGTGTCCTTGAGCAGGAACCCGGCGGCGCCGGCGCGCAGCGCGCGCAGGACGTGGTCGTCGGCGTCGAACGTCGTGAGCACGATGACCTCCGGGGCCTCCTCGCGCGCACGCACCCGCTCGGTCGCCGCGAGCCCGTCGACGCCCGGCATGCGGATGTCCATCAGGACGACGTCGGGCCGGTACGCGTCCACTGCCGAGAGCACCTCCGCCCCGTCGCCCGCCTCGGCGACGACGCGGATGTCGTCGGTGCCGGCGAGCATCATCGACAGACCCGCGCGGACGAGCGCGTCGTCGTCGACGATCAGGACGCGGATCACGGCGGCCACGGCAGCCACGCCCACAAGCGGTAGTCACCGGACGCCGTGCGGCCGTGCTCGAGCCGGCCGCCGGCGAGGCTCGCGCGCTCGGCGAGCCCCACGATCCCCGTCCCCGTCCCTGGGATCGCGGCCGCCCCGACCCCGAGCGGGAGGCGGTTCCGGACCTCGATCGTCAGCCCGATGCCCTCGGCGCCCTCCACCGTGACCTCGACGGCGGCGCCGTGGGCGTGCTTGCGCGCGTTGGTCAGGCCCTCCTGGACGATCCGGTACGCGTTGCGGCCCGCGCCGGCCGGCACCGCGGCGGCGTCCTCCACCCGCACGTCGTAGCTGACGTGCATGCCGGCGTCGCGCGACTCGCCGATCAGCGCCGGCAGGTCGGCGAGCGTCGGCTGCGGGCGCTCGGGATCGTCGCCGTCGGGGCTCTGCCGCAGAACGCCGATCACCGTCCGCAGGTCCTCCAGCGCCTCGTGCGCGCTCGCCCGGATCACGCCGGCGGCGCGCGCGACCTCGTCCGCAGGCGCGTCGGGCCGGAACTCGAGCGCCCCCGCGTGCAGGCTCAGCAGCGAGATGCGGTGCGCGAGCACATCGTGCATCTCGCGCGCGATCTGGGCGCGCTCCTGCTGGCGCGCCTGCTCCACGCGCAGCTGCTGCTCGGCCTCCGCCCGCTCGGCGCGCTCGCGCAGCGACACCACGAGCTGGCGCCGGGCGCGCACGAACATGCCCCACGCGACGACGCCGCCGACGGCCAGCACGGCGACCGCGACGGACAGCCAGTACGGCGTGTCGTCCGCCTGCGGCTGGATCGCAAGGTAGATCGGCTGGATCGCCAGCGTGAGCGCCGCCAGAGCGAGCGCGACGGCCGCGCGCCGGTGCACGGCGACCGTGAACAGCGCGATGGCGCCCGCGAGCCCGGCCGACGACGCGTAGGCGCCGATCGCGATCGTCAGCAGCGCGACGCCGACCGGCCAGCGCCGCCGCCACCAGAGCGCCAGCGAGGCGATCGCCCCACCCACGAGGTCGAAGAACTGGAGGTTCTCGCTCATGCGGTCGGCGCCCTCGGCGAACAGGAGAAAGCCGCCGATCACCGCGATCACGAAGCACGCGATGTCGACGATCCAGTCGCGCGTCGACCGCCGCGTGCGATCGGCGTCCGGGTCCGGCACCAGGACGCCCGGCAGCAGCCTCGGATGCTCGACGCTCATCGCGCACAAGCGTAGGGCGGCGGGAGCGCGGCGGACACCGACCGAAGTCGGGTCGGCGATCGACCTAGGTCGGTGCGGCATCGCCCTTGGGCGGATGGACACCGCGGCACGACGCGACGACCTTGATGCCCATGATCGCCGTCGAGCACCTCAGCAAGCGATACGGCCGCCAGCCGGCCGTCGATGACATCTCTTTCCGCTGCGAGCCGGGCACAGTGACCGGCTTCCTCGGCCCCAACGGGGCCGGCAAGTCGACGACCCTGCGGATGATCTGCGGGCTCACGACCCCGAACGCCGGCACGGCCACCGTGCTCGACACGAGCTACCGCAGCCTGCCCAACCCCGGCCGCGAGGTCGGCGTGCTGCTGGACGCCTCCGCCCAGCACTCAGGCCGCTCCGGTCGCGAGGCGCTCACGCTGAGCGCGAATGTGCTCGGCGTCGACCGCCGGCGCGTGGACGAGCTGATGGAGTACGTCGGGCTGTCGCGCGCGGCGGGCCGCAAGCGCGTGGGCACCTACTCGCTCGGCATGCGCCAGCGGCTCGGCATCGCCCAGGCGCTGCTCGGCGACCCGCGCGTGCTGATCCTCGACGAGCCGGCCAACGGGCTCGATCCCGAGGGCATCGCCTGGATGCGACGGCTGCTGCGCGACTTCGCCGACCGCGCCGGCACCGTGCTGCTCTCCTCGCACCTGCTGCGTGAGGTCGAGGCGGTGGCCGACCAGCTGGTCGTCATCGGCAAGGGCCGGATCGTCGCCGAGGGACGCAAGACGGACCTGCTGGCGGCGACAGGCGTGATCGTCCGGGGGCTGGACCAGGCCGCGCTGCACGAGGCGCTCGCCGGCGCGGGCCTCGTCGCCACCCCGGGCTCCGACGGCGCGCTGCTCGTCGAGGCCGAGGCAGAGGCCGTCGGCCGCGCCGCCGCGGATGCCGGCATCGTCCTCGTCGAGCTGCGGCCCGCCGACACCGGCGGCCTCGAAGAGCTGTTCCTGTCCCTGACCGCGACCGACCGCGAAGAGGCCCTGATCTCATGACCACCGTCGCTCTCTCCCGTCCCGGCCTCCCCCGCCTCGCCGCCGTCGAGCTGCGCAAGTCGGCCGACACGCGCGCAGGCTTCTGGCTGTTGGTCGTGATCGTGCTGCTCGCCGCCGCCCTCGTGACCGTGCAGCTCATCTGGGGCGAGCAGGTCGACCAGAACCTCACCCCGCTGTTCCAGACGACGATCGAGATCACCGCGGTCGTCCTCCCCGTGCTCGGCATCCTGCTGGTGACCAGCGAGTGGTCGCAGCGGACCGGCCTGACCACGTTCGCGCTCGTGCCGCAGCGCGAGCGGGTCATCGCCGCGAAGGTGATCGGCGCCGCGGTCCTGACGCTGGGCGCGGTCGCGGCCTGCCTGCTGATCGCGGCCACCGGCAACGCGATCGCGGGCGACAGCTGGCACCTGTCGCTCGGCTCGCTCGGCCGCTTCACGCTCTACGAGCTGATCAGCGTGCTGAGCGGCATGGCGTTCGGCCTCGTGTTCATGAACTCGGCGCTCGCGATCGTGATGTCCTTCGTCGTCCCGATCGGTTGGGCGATCCTCGGCGAGTCGATCCACGCGCTCGACAAGCCGGCCGAGTGGCTGGACCTCAGCCGCTCGCTGGCGAACCTGGCCGAAGGCGGCATGTCGGGCGGCGACTGGGCGAAGGTCGCCACCGCGACCGCGCTGTGGATCGGCGTCGTCGGGGCGGTCGGCCTGATCCGGCTCCGGCGCACAGAGCTCAAGTAGGATCGGGCATGTACCCGAGGGGAGGGGTCCATGCCCGGTTCGCGCGCGTTCGTCGTTCTCGCCGTCACCTTCGTCGCCGCCGCATTGGCGGCCCCGGCATGGGCCCACGATGACGGCGCCCGCCATAGCCTGCGGGCGCCGGTCACGGATCAGAACTTCTACTTCGTCATGGCCGACCGGTTCCAGAACGGCACCGCGGCCAACGACCACGGCGGCCTCCCGCCCGGCAAGAACGAAGGCCAGTCGGGCTTCGACCCGGCGGGCAAGGGCTGGTACCACGGCGGCGACCTTCAAGGGCTGCGCAGCAAGCTCGGCTACATCAAGCGCCTCGGCACGACCGCGATCTGGCTGACGCCGAGCTTCAAGAACAAGGCGGTCCAGGACAACAACGGGTTCCCCTCGGCGGGCTACCACGGCTACTGGATCACCGACTTCACGCAGATCGACCCGCACCTGGGCAGCAACGACGACCTGCGGGCGCTCATCCGCGACGCCCACCGGCTCGGGATGAAGGTCTACTTCGACGTGATCACCAATCACACGGCCGACGTCATCCGCTACGGCGAGGGTCCGGCTCCGGTGTACATCTCGAAGGACCAGTACCCGTACCGCACCGCCGCCGGCACGGTGTTCGACGACCGCGACTTCGCCGGCGGCAGCACCTTCCCGGCCCTCGCGCCGTCCGGCCAGCCTCCCTGCCCGGCGTCGAGCGACCCGGCCACGCGGCAGAGCTTCCCCTACCACCCGTGCGTGCCGAACGGGACGCCGCCGTATCCCCTGAACGAGCAGAACGTCAAGGTGCCCTCCTGGCTCAACGACGTGAGCCTCTACCACAACCGCGGCAACACGACCTTCGCCGGCGAGAACTCCCAGTACGGCGACTTCTTCGGGCTCGACGACCTGTTCACCGAGAACCCCCGCGTCGTGAACGGGATGATCGACATCTACAAGTTCTGGATCCGCGAGTTCCGCGTCGACGGCTTCCGGATGGACACGATGAAGCACGTCGACGACGCGTTCTGGCAGCGGTTCGCGCCGGTGATCGAGAGCTACGCGAGGTCGCAGGGGATCCGCGACTTCTACATGTTCGGTGAGGTCGCGGAGGACTTCAGCCACGAGATCGTGTCCCACTACCCGGTCCACGACGACGTGCAGGGCGTCCTCGACTTCCTGTTCCAGATGTCGGCCGTGGACTTCGCCGCCAAGTCGCTCCCGACGAACTCGCTGCGCGACTTCTTCGTCAAGGACGACTGGTACATCGACGGCGACTCGAACGTCTACAACCTCCCGACCTTCCTGGGTAACCACGACCGCGGGCGGATCGGCATGTCCGTCCGCAACAACAACCCGGGAGCCGCCGAGGACGAGCTCCTGCAGCGCGACCGCCTCGCACACGCGCTCATGTACTTCTCGCGCGGCAACCCGGTCGTCTACTACGGCGACGAGCAGGGCTTCACCGGCGCGGGCGGCGACCAGGATGCGCGGCAGGACATGTTCCCGTCGCAGTCGCCGCAGTACAACAACCTCAGCGACCCGATCCCGGGCGACGACGGCGCCGGGCGCAACGACAACATCGGCTCGAACGAGACGCCGATGGACGACAACTTCGACACGGCCCATCCGCTCTACCGCGAGCTGGCCGGGCTTGCCGAGGTGACGAAGCGACACCCGGCGCTGCGGGACGGCGCCCAGCAGCACCGGTTCTCCTCCAGCGGCGCCGGCGTCTACGCGTTCTCGCGGATCAGCGGCAACCACCGCCGCGAGTACGTCGTCGCGCTCAACAACGCCGAGCAGCCGGCGTCCGCCTCGATCCCGACCTACGTGCGCCACAGCAAGTGGGACCGGGTCTACGGCACAGGGCCGGAGCGGCTGTGGAGCGGCGGCGATCGCCAGCTGCAGGTGACGCTCGACCCGCTGTCGACGGTCGTCTACCGCGCGAAGGAGAAGATCCCGCGCAGCAGGTCGGCGCCGTCGGTCTCGCTCGACGTGCCGGCGAACGGCCGCGACCGGCTCGAGGTGCGCGCCAACCTCGGGAGCGACCAGTTCGCGGAGGTCACGTTCCTCGCGCGGACCGGCCGCGCGTGGCGCAGCATCGGGACCGACGACAACGCGCCGTACCGCGTGTTCCACGACGTGGCGGACATCGCGCCGGGTACCTCCGTGCAGTACCGGGCGATCGTGCTCGACAACGGGGACCACACGCGCACGAGCGCGGTGCGGAGCTCGACGATCTCGCCGCCCGCCATCGTGCTGGAGGCGCCGCCGCAGAACGGCCGCGTGCGCGGGACGATCGAGGTCCGCGCGATCGCCACGCCGGATCACGCCAACTACAGCGTGACGTTCCAGCGCTCCGTCAACGGCGGGCCGTTCACGGCCATCGGCACCGATAGCTCGTCGCCCGTCTACACGGTCTTCGACGACACGTCGAGCCTGCCGGACGCGGCGAGCGTCGCCTACCGCGCGGTCCTGACCTATGCGCCCGGGAAGACGGTGACCAGCGACACGCGGACGGTGACCGTCGTGCAGACGCCGGTGACGACCGCGATCGTGCACTACAACCGGCCCGGCGGGGACTACGGATCGATCACCGCGGGCTGGGGCCTGCACCTCTGGGGCGACGCGGTCGACCCTGCGGTCCTCGCCACCGTCGCCTGGGACAAGCCGTTCCAGCGGACCGGCATGGACGCGTTCGGCGCCGTGTACGCGATCCCGCTCAAGGACGACACCAAGGCCGTGAACTTCATCATGCACCTGCCGAGCGGCGACTCCGTGCCGGCGACGCGCGAGCCCGGCGGCGACCGCTCGTTCGTGCCGCTCGACCACCCGCAGATCTGGCTCAAGCAGGGCGACCCGACGGTGTACTTCACTCAGCCGCCGACGTAATGGGTAGTGATCGGTCATGGACGACCGGATCTCCGATCCCTGGGGCGAGCGGACCCCCTACGGCGCGGGCGACGAGTGGCCCGTGCGCGTCGACGAGCACCTGCCTGCCGGCGAGCCGGAGCGCTGGGTGCAGGCGGCCTCGCTGTTGCACTCGAACGGCGACGCGATGGACATCGCGGTGTCGGGCGGCCGGATCGCCGGCGTCCGCGGCCGGGCGGTCGACCGCGTCAACCGCGGGCGGCTCGACCCCAAGGACCTCTACGGCTGGCAGGCCAACCACTCGCCCGACCGGCTCACGCGCCCGCTGGTGCGCGACGGCGGGCGGCTCGTCGAGACCGACTGGGAGGATGCGATGGGCCGCGTGGTCGAGCGCTCCAGGGAGCTGCTCGCCCAGCCCGGCGGCTGGGGCCGCTTCGGCGTCTACACGACCGGCCAGCTCTACCTCGAGGAGTACTACACGCTCGCCGTGATCGGCAAGGCGGGCATCGGCACGCCGCACATGGACGGCAACACGCGGCTGTGCACGGCGACCGCCGCGGCCGCGCTCAAGGCGTCGTTCGGCAGCGACGGGCAGCCCGGCTCCTACTCCGACGTCGACCACTGCGACGCGCTCGCGCTGTTCGGCCACAACGTCGCCGAGACGCAGGCGGTCCTGTGGATGCGGATGCTCGACCGCCGGCGTGGGCCCGACCCGCCGGCGCTGCTGTGCGTCGACCCGCGCGAGACGCCGGTGGCGCTCGAGGCCGACGTCCACCTCCCGCTGCGCGCCGGCACGAACCTCGCGCTCATGAACGCGCTCCAGCGCGAGCTGATCGCCAACGACTGGATCGACCGCGAGTACGTCGACGCGCACACGGTCGGTTTCGAGGCGCTCGAGCAGGTCGTCGATCCCTACACGCCGGAGCGGGCGGCCGAGATCTGCGGCGTGGACGCGGACGGCGTCCGCAAAGCGGCGCGCCTGCTCGGGACGAGCGAGCGGCTGCTGTCGACGGTCCTCCAGGGCTTCTACCAGTCGAGCCAGGCCACCGCGGCCGCCTGCCAGGTCAACAACATCCACCTCCTGCGGGGGATGCTCGGCCGGCCGGGAGCGGGCGTCCTTCAGATGAACGGGCAGCCGACCGCGCAGAACACGCGCGAATGCGGCGCCGACGGCGACCTGCCCGGCTTCCGCAACTGGGACAACGCGGAGCACATCCGCGAGCTGGCCGAGCTGTGGAACGTCGATGAGATGACGATCCCGCACTGGGCGCCGCCTACGCACGCGATGCAGATCTGGCGCTACGCCGAGCAGGGGTCGATCGAGCTGCTGTGGATCTCCGCGACCAACCCCGCCGTGTCGCTCCCGCAGCTCGCGCGGATCCGCGAGATCCTCGCGCGCGATGAGCTGTTCGTCGTCGTGCAGGACCTGTTCCTGACCGAGACCGCCGAGTTCGCCGACGTGGTGCTGCCGGGCGCGACGTGGGGCGAGAAGACCGGCACGTTCACCAACGCCGACCGCACCGTCCACCTCGCCGAGCAGGCCGTCCCGCCGCCCGGCGACGCGCGCGCCGACCTCGACATCTTCCTCGACTACGCGCGCCGGATGGGCTTCGAGGACCGCGACGGCGCGCCGCTGATCAAGTGGGACGACCCGCAGTCGGCGTTCGAGGCGTGGAAGGCGTGCTCCGCGGGCCGGCCGTGCGACTACGGCGAGCTGAGCTACGAGCGGCTGCGCGGCGGGAGCGGCATCCAGTGGGGCGGCGAGCGGCTGTACGGGAACGGCCGCTTCAAGACCGAGCCCGAGATCACGGAGACCTATGGGCAGGAGCTCGGCACCGGCGCGGCGTTCACCGAGGAGGAGTATCGGGCCAAGGAGCCGCGTGGCCGGGCGTTCCTGCAGGCGGCGGAGTACGAGCCGGCGCCCGAGGCGCCGAGCGGCGAGTTCCCGCTCCTGCTCACCACGGGCCGCACGCTCTACCAGTTCCACACGCGCACGAAGACCGGCCGGGCGCCGGAGTTGCATGCGGCGGCGCCCGATGCGTGGGCGCAGCTGAGCGAGGCAGACGCGCGGTCGCTCGGGGTCGCCGAGGGCGACATGGTGCGCGTGCGCTCGCCGCGCGGCGCGATCAGCGTGCCGGCGCGGGTGGGCGGCGTGCGCGAAGGCGTCGTGTTCGTGCCGTTCCACTACGGCGACCGCCCCGCCAACGAGCTGACACTCACGGCCTGGGACCCGGTGTCGTACCAGCCGGTCTACAAGGTCGGCGCCGCGCGTGTCGAGAAGGAGGGCTGACCATGCAGCTCGCGCACTATCTCGGACTCCTCCACCGCTCCCAGTGCGAGCTCGCGGAGGCCTTCCGCGCTGTCGCCGCCACCCACTCCGACGAGGCCGACGTCGCGCGCCAGTGCGAGCGGTTGGCTCGCCGGTGTGACGCGCACGCGGAGCAGCTCGAGCCGATCGCGGCGCGCTACGGCGAGGGCGAACCGGCCGAGCCCGACCTGATCGCCGACCTCCACGACCTCTACCAGCAGGCGTGCCATTGCGACATGGCGTGGACGCTGCTCGGGCAGGCGGCGCAGGGCGCGCGGGACCGCGAGCTGCTGGAGGTGGTGCAGGGC
>JBKOYW010000227.1:0-8816 GCA_046744275.1 Actinomycetota bacterium | reverse complement strand
GTCGTGGTGCGCGATGAGGGCCCCGGCATCGACGAGGCCGACCGCCCGTACGTGTTCGACCGCTTCTACCGCTCGGCGGAGGCGCGCCGGCTGCCCGGCTCAGGCCTCGGCCTGGCGATCGTGCGCCAGGTCGCCGAGATGCACGGCGGCGCCGCCTGGGCGGCGCCGCCGCGCGGCGGCCGAGGAGCGGAGCTGCACCTGCGGCTGCCGCCGGCCCCGGCCCCGCTCCACAGCGCTATTCCAGCGACGACCGCGCCAGGGCGCGCGACGGATTGACGGCGCGGGCTACTTCAGCGACGACCACGCCAAGTCCCACGCCGAGTTGAACTCGCTGGCCACGCCGTTGACGTTGGCCGAGCGCAGGAGCGGCTGCGTGTCCCACAGCCAGCTCACGACCGGCGCCTGCTCGGTGATCATGCGGTCGATCCTCGCCCACGCCTGAGCCCGCTCCTCCGGGTCGGTCAGCAGCGCGGCCTCGTCCATCGCCTGGTTGATCTCGGGGACGTCGAGCTCGGGCCAGTTCGAGTTGAACTGGGGGATGATGTTGTCGCCGTCGAACGTCGGCCCCAGGATCGTCTGCGGGTCGCTGAAGTCCTTGCCCCAGCTGACGTTCGGGCAGATCGCAACGTTCGCGGACGGGACGTTGCAGAACTTCGTGTACATCGCGTCCTGCGTGGCGAGCCGCAGCTTGACCTTGAAGCCGAGCTTCTCGAAGTTCTCCTTCGCGATCTCGGCGTTCTTCTGCGCGACGCCCTCGGAGGTGCCGACCATCAGCAGCTCCTCGTCGCCCTCGTACTTGCCGGAGGCGTAGCCCGCCTTCTTGAAGTACTCGGCCGCGAGCGCGGGATCGCCGCCCGGCTTTGACATGAAGTCGAGCCCGAAGCCGTGGAAGCCGCCGGCCTCCTCGAACCCGGGCAGCCCGGGCGGGATCATGTGCGTGGGCACGTCGCCGATCAGCTTGCCGCCGCGGACCAGGCGCATCGCCTCGCGGTCGAAGCCCGCGACCACGGCGCGGCGCACGTCGACGTCGTCGAACGGCGCGACCGTGGTGTTCATCGACACGTAGCGCGCGCTGCCGGCCGGTATCAGCGCGAGCTGGTCCTTCCGGCGCTTGGAGACCTCGGCGAGGACGTTCGGCGGCGGCGAGAAGTCGCCGGTCAGCATGTTCTCGCCCTCGACCACGCGACGCGACGCGACGGTGGTGTCGTCGTTGCCCTGCGGCATCACGATCTCGTCCACGTACGCCGGCTTGTAGTCGGTCGACTTGTCCCAGCTCGGGTTGCGGACCAGGTGGATGCTGCGGCCGGCCTCGTAGCCGACCGCCTTGCCCGAGGCGTCGTTCTCGATCATGTACGGACCGGTCGCGACCTGGTTCTGCCCGTACAGCGACGGGTTCTGCTTGTCGAACTTCGCGGCGTACTCCTCCGGCACGGGGGCGCTGAGCGGCAGCGCCAGCGCGCCGGCCAGCACGCCGCCGGTGCCGCGGCTGAGCTTGAACACGACTGTCCGGTCGTCAGGCGTCCGGATGCCGGCGATCTCGGTGCCGGGCTTGGCGCCCGGCTTGGCCCCGACGACGTCGCCGAAGTAGTTGCCGGCGTAGCCGTTGGCCACGGTGCTGAAGAAGCCGCGCTCGATCGCGTACTTGACGTCCTTGGACGTGACCTCGCGGTCGACCGGCGGCGAGAAGCGCACGCCCTCGCGGATCTTCACCGTGACGGTCTTGCCGTCGCGCGAGATCTGCGGGTCGGCCTCCGCGAGATCGGGCACCGCCTTCTCGCCGTCGTCCGGCTTCCACGAGTACAGGGGCCGCTGGGTCGCGTACGAGACCATGTAGCCCATCTGGTAGTAGGTGATGCCGGGATCGATGTTGTCCACATCATCGGTCCACAGCATCGTCAGCTTGCCGCCCTGCTTGCCCTCGATCGGCGCGCCGCCGGTGGTGATGCGCTCGTCGGAGTCAGAGCCGTTGCTCCCGCCGCCGCAGCCCGCGAGGACCGCGCCGGCGAGAGCAAGCGCGAGGAACGCGCTCTTGGCCACTCGATGCATGAGGTTCCTTCCTCCGGCGGCCCCCGCCGGGTCGTCGACCGTACACAGTGATCGTCGGCACGCCGGAGCCGGCGGCGACGACGATCGCTACGGTCGCCGTGAAGGAACCCTTACGAGGGCGGCAGCCCGCGGCTCTTGGGGGTGCCCAACGGGACATCGCTCCACACGTAATGCCCCGTTGGGCGGGGCCCCGCTATTCCGCCGCGGGAACCTGCTCGTTGGCGCGCACGACGCGCCAGGCGGCCTGGAGCGGATCCAGGAAGTACGGCGGGCTGCGGTAGCGCAGCGCGTCGTTGTACTCGTAGTCCTTGGCGTAGCCGGTCAACCGGCTGGAGCCGCTGAACGTGCCGACCGGGCCGCGGAACTTCTGGGCGATCGCGCCGTACACCCGGAGCGTCCCGAGCGGCGCGCCGCAGCTGTAGTTGTCGACGATGAACGAGTCGCGCAGCGCGAGCATCGCGGCCTCGACGGTGACGCTGGTCATCGCGTTGCGGTTCGCACCGCACGCGGACGAAAAAGTGGTCAGCCGACGAGCGCGAGCCGCGAGCGGCGCGACTCGTAGCGCGCCGCGACGTCGCGCAGGATGTCCAGCATCGCCTGGGTGGCGGGCGAGCGATATCCGTCCTCGAGCGTGGCCGCGAAGATCTGCCGCACCGGCGTCTCGCGGCCAAGGTCGCGGACCACGATGTCGTCGCGGACGCTCGTGAGCCCCAGCTCGGCGATCAGCGACACGCCGACGCCGGCGGCGACGAACCCCTGCATCGCCGTGTAGTCGTCGGTCTCGAACGCGATCCGCGGCTCGTAGCCGGCCATCGCGCACGCGCGCGAGATCAGGCGGTTGCACTCGCAGTCGGCCTGGCCGCCGATCCACGCCTCGCCGGCCAGGTCGGCCAGCCGGACGCGCCGGCGGCCGGCCAGCGGGTGGTCGCGCGGGAGCACGAGAAACATCGGGTCCTCGATCAGGTGCGTCCGGTGGATGCCGTCGTCGGCGCGCTTGACCGCGGACTCGAAGACGATCGCCAGGTCGAGCTCGCCGCTGCGCAGGAGCGGCACGCAGTCCTCGGGCTCTGACAGGCTCAGCGACAGCTCGACTGCGGGGTGCTCGTGGCGGAACGCGGCGATCGCGGGCGGCATGAGCGTCGCGCCGGCCGACTCGAACGCCGCCATCCGCAGGCGCCCGCCGCGCAGGCCGGCGATCGCCTCCAGCTCCGCCTCGGCCTCGGCCAGGCGGGCCATGATCGCCTCGGCGTGCCGCACGACCGCCTCGCCCGCCTCGGTCAGGCGGACGCCCCGCGCGCTGCGCTGCACGAGCGTCGTGCCGGCCTCGCGCTCGAGCGCGGCGATCTGCTGCGAGACCGCGGACTGGGTGAACGACAGCGCCTCGGCGGCGGCGGAGAACGAGCCCCGGACCGCGACCTCTCGGAGTACCCGCATGCGACGGACGTCGAGCATCAGGGGAACTTATACCACCTCTCGCGAACGTTCATTTGATCTGATGGCTCGCAGACGGGAGAATTCCGCTCACGTTCTTCCTCCCCAGGACCGTTTGAAAGGACATGACCGTGACCGCTCTCTCCGCCGCTGGCACCGTCCTCATCCGGGCCGCCCTGCGCTCCGACGGCGCCGCCCTGCACCGCCTCGCCGCGCTCGACTCGGCGCGCATCCCCGGCGGCGAGCTGATCGTCGCCGAGACCGACGGCGCGCTGGTCGCGGCCCACGCACCGGCCTCGGGCGCGACGATCGCCGACCCCTTCCGGCACACCGCCGAGGTCGTCGAGCTGCTCCACCTGCGCGGATCGCTGCTGCGCGCCGCGTGAGCAGCGCCTCCCCAACCACGCTCCCCTCCTCATCGACGGCGGGGGCGGCCACGGTGGCCGCCCCTGCCTGGAAGGTGTGGACCGGCCTCTGGATCGTCTATCTGGTCTGGGGCTCCACCTACCTCGCCATCCGCGTGATGGTCGAGACCGTGCCGCCGCTCATGGGCGCCGGCGTGCGCTTCACGGTCGCGGGCGCCGTGATGCTCGGCGTGCTCGCGCTGCACCGGTCCGTGCGGCCGACGCGCGCCCAGCTGCTCAGCGCCCTGGCCGTCGGGATCCTGCTGCCGGGCGCCAACGCCGTCGTGACGGTCGCCGAGCAGGAGGTGCCGTCGGCCCTCGCCGCGCTGCTGATCGCTTCGGTGCCGCTGTGGGTGCTGCTCATGCGCCGGGCGACCGGCGAGCCGGTCTCGCGCGCCGGCATCGCCGCCGTGCTCGTCGGGTTCGCGGGCGTCGCGCTGCTCCTGCGGCCGGGCGAGCAGTCCGCGGACGCGTCGCTGCTCGCGCTCGGGGCCGTGGTGTTCGCCGCGGTCATGTGGGCGAGCGGATCCTTCGCCTCGCCGCGGCTGCGGCTGCCCGGCGACCCGCTGGTGTCGACCGGCTGGCAGATGCTGCTCGGCGGGCTGGTGATCGTCGCCGCCGGCCTGGCGGCCGGCGAGGCGGCGGACGTCGACCCGGAGGCGTTCTCGGTGCGCTCGGTCGTCGCGCTCTCCTACCTGATCGTGTTCGGGTCGTGGCTGGCGTTCACGGCCTACGCCTGGCTGCTCCAGAACGCCGCGATCTCGCGCGTGGCGACCTACGCCTACGTCAACCCCGTGGTGGCGATCGTGCTCGGCTACCTCGTCCTCGACGAGGTGATCACGCCGCTCACGCTGGTCGGCGCGGCGATCATCGTCGTGTCGGTCGCGCTCGTGGTGCGGATCGAGAACGCCCGGCGACCGTGAGCGGCAGCCGCTACACGTTTCGCCACCGGGTGGCGGGCGACGGCCCAGAACTGATAGCCGCCCCCGTTGAACGGCACCGTGTCGGGCTGCGTGAGGCGGCTGCGGTCGGTCGCCCGCGCGAGCAGCTCGCGCCGTGAGGACATTGTCGATCAACACGATCGACAATCTACAGAACTAGCCGGGCGGCTCCTCGAAAGGCCGCTCGAACAGCGTCGAGAGCACGATCTGGGTCTGCGTGCGGGTCACGCCGGGGTGGTCGCGCAGCCGCTCGAGCGACTCCTCGAGGTGCGCGGTGTCGCGGGCGCGGACGTGCAGCACCGCGCTCGCCTCACCGGCCACCGTGTACGCGGCCTCGACCTCCGGATGGCGCTCGACCGCCTCGCGCACCTCGGCGGCGGCCATACGCCCCTCGGTGTAGAGCGCCACGAAGGCGTGTGTCCCCCAGCCGAAGCGGCCGGGATCGACCTGCGCGGTGTAGCCGCGGATCACGCCGTCCGCCTCGAGCCGGTCGACCCGTCGCTTGACCGCGGGGGCCGACAGCGAGACGCGCATCCCGATGCTCTGGAAGGAGCGGCGGGCGTTCTGGCGGAGGAGCGCAACGATCTGCCGGTCGATGTCGTCCACAGGCCGGTCATTCTGGCACGGCGCGCAACGGATTGCGCTTGTTCACGGCACGCGACAGCGCAACCATGAAGCGAGCGAATCTTGAACCAGAGGGAGGCCTGTCCGTGAGCACCCAGCCCGTTGTCGCCCCCGATACCCAGGGCCGCGACGACTTCATGCCGCTGCACGGCATCGACCACGTCGAGCTCTACGTCGGCAACGCCCTGCAGTCCGCCTACTTCTATGTGCACGCGCTCGGCTTCCGCGAGGTGGCCTACGCGGGCCTGGAGACCGGCGTCCGCGACCGCACCTCGCACGTGCTCGAGCAGGGTCGGATCCGGTTCGTCCTGACCGGCGCCCTCGTCCCCGACCACGAGATCGGCCGCCACGCCGCCGCCCACGGCGACGGCGTCAAGGTGATCGCCCTGTCGGTGCCGGACGTCGAGCACGCGTACCGCGAGGCGACCGCGCGCGGCGCCAAGGGCGTCCGCGAGCCGTGGGAGGAGACCGACGACCACGGCACGATCCGCTTGGCCACGATCGAGACGTACGGCGAGACGCTGCACACGTTCGTCGACCGCTCGGAATACAAGGGCCCGTTCATGCCGGGCTATGTGAGCCGCGACCGCAGCGCCGGCGACGTCGGGCTGCTCGCCATCGACCACATCGTCGGCAACGTCGAGCTCGGCGCCATGGAGACGTGGGTGAAGTACTACGAGGACGTCTTCGGCATGACGGAGATGCTGCACTTCACCGACGAGGCGATCTCCACGGAGTACTCGGCGCTGATGTCGAAGGTGGTCACGAGCGGCAACGGCCGCGTCAAGTTCCCGATCAACGAGCCCGCCGAGGGCAAGCGCAAGTCGCAGATCGACGAGTACCTCGAGTTCTACGGCGGCGCGGGCGCGCAGCACATCGCGGTCGCCACCCGTGACATCGTGCGCACGGTGAGCGAGATGCGCGATCGCGGGATCGACTTCCTGCACGTCCCCGAGACCTACTACGACGACGTGCCGGAGCGGATCGGCGAGATCAAGGAGTCGCTGGAGGACCTCCGCCGGCTCGGCATCCTGGTCGACCGCGACGACGAGGGCTACATGCTGCAGATCTTCACCAAGCCGATCGGCGATCGCCCGACGATGTTCCTCGAGGTCATCGAGCGCCACGGCGCGCGCGGCTTCGGCGAGGGCAACTTCAAGGCGCTCTTCGAGGCGATCGAGCGCGAGCAGGAGCTGAGGGGGAACCTCTGATGCGCTACCACAGCCTGGGTCAGGTCCCGCAGAAGCGGCACGTCCAGTTCCGCGACCCCGAGGCGGAGGCTGCCGGCAACGGGCAGGCGCCGCTGCTCGTCGAGGAGGTCCTCGGGTTCGAGGGCTTCTCCGGCAACGAGTCGATCCTCTACCACCTGTGGTCGCCGTGCCGGATCACGGACGTCGGCGAGTTCACGCCGATCGAGCTCGAGGAGTGGGTGCCCGAGACGCACGTGCACCGGCTCACGAACACGATGGGCATGCAGCCGATGGGCGACTCGGTGCTCGGCCGCCAGGTGCTGCAGTACAACGCCGACGTCGAGATCGGGATGTGCATCCCCGAGGCCGAGGCGGACTACTTCTACCGCGACGGCGAGGGCGACGAGGTCATCTTCGTCCACGAGGGCGAGGGCGTCGTCGAGACGATCTTCGGCACGCTGCCGTATCGCAAGTGGGACTACGTCGTGATCCCCCGCGGCACGACGTACCGCTTCCGGTTCGACACCCCGCAGCGCTGGCTGACGTTCTACACCCCGGGCGAGATCGAGACCCCGAACCGCTACCGCAACCGCTACGGCCAGCTGCTCGAGCACGCGCCGTTCTCGCAGCGCGACTTCAGGCCGCCGTCCGAGCTGGTCACCCACCGCGACCGCGGCGAGTACATGGTCAAGGTGCGTGTGCGCGGCGGCTACCAGGACTACGTGCTCGACTACCACCCGCTCGACGTGGTCGGCTGGGACGGCTACGTCTACCCGTACACGTTCAACATCGCCGACTTCGAGCCCAAGGCCGGGCGCCTTCACCAGCCGCCGCCCGCGCACCAGACGTTCCAGGGCCCGAACTTCGTGATCTGCTCGTTCTGCCCGCGGATGCTCGACTGGGACCCGATGGCGGTGCCGATCCCGTATCACCACTCCAACGTGCAGTCGGAGGAGATGATCTATTACGTCGACGGCCAGTTCGGCTCGCGCAAGGGCGTCGACATCGGGGCGATCACGCTGCACCCGTCGGGGCTCCCGCACGGCCCGCAGCCGGGCCTGGTCGAGAAGTCGCTCGGCGCGACGCGGACCGAGGAGCTGGCCGTGATGTGCGACACGTTCCGGCCGCTGAAGCTCACGACGCTCTCGCGCGACCTCGACGACCCGGCGTACGCGTTCTCGTGGTACGAGGAGGGGGCGGAGCTCTCGACCACCGGCTGATCTATCTGGTTCCCTTGCGGCGAAGCCCAACTCGCCGGCAGGAGGACAGATGCTCGACCACGTCGGATTCGGCGTCAGCGACTATGCGCGCAGCAAGGCGTTCTACGAGAAGGTGCTCGCCCCGCTCGGACTGACGCTCCTGTTGGAGCCCGTGGGACAGGCCGCGGGCTTCGGCGAGGACGGCAAGCCCTTCTTCTGGATCGAGACGCGGGGGCCCGTCGTGCGGGGCGGGCTCCACGTCGCGTTCGCGGTCGACAGCCGTGAGACGGTCGACGTGTTCCATGCCAATGCCCTCGAGGCGGGCGCGACCGACAACGGCGCGCCGGGCGTGCGCGAGATCTATCACCCGCACTACTACGGCGCCTATGTGCTCGACCCCGACGGCAACAACATCGAGGCGGTCTGCCACAAGCCTGTGTAGATGGCGCCGACCCGCTACGAGCTTCTCTCCCTCGCTGAGCAGGCGCTGGAGGGCGCGCGCGACGAGGCGCAGGCGACCGCCTGGTGGGAGCGCCAGCTGAGCGTCACGCCGGGCGGCGCGGTCACGTCCGAGGCGATCTCCGTCGAGGTGGCGGTGCTGCGTGGCGGGCGCGTCGGGACGGCGGTGACCACCGATGTCGATGACGGCGGTCTGCGCCGGGCCTTGGACACGGCCGGCCGTCTGTCGGCGACGGGACCCGAGGCGGCCGGGCCGCTGCCCGACCCGTCGCCGGGCCGCCCGCACGACGGCTGCGACCTCTCGGCGGTCCGGGGCGACCTGCCCGCGGTCGACGGGTGGAGCAGCCGGCGCGCCGCGGCGGCTCGCACCGCGATCGCCTCGACACGCGGCGTCCGGGCGTACGAGGAGCGGAGCTTCGGCGACCTGCGAGTGCGGCGGCACGCCGAAGGGCGATCGCTGGAGCTGAGCGCGACCGCGGTGCGCACGGGCGACCTGGACGCCGCCGCGCTGGAGGCGGAGGC
>JBKOYW010000077.1:0-14076 GCA_046744275.1 Actinomycetota bacterium | reverse complement strand
CGATCGAGCGCGCCGAGCAGCGCCCCGCCCTGCACCCAGGCGCGACGGCGCTCAGGATCCACACGGACGCCGCCCATCGGGGTCAGGTCGATCGCGAGCCCGTCGTCAGGGACACCGAGGCCGAGCACGCTGTGCCCGCCGCAGCGCACGCCGATCTCGAGGTCGCGCTCGCGGCCGTACCTGATCGCCTCGGCCACGTCGTCCGCGCTCGCGCAGCGAACGATCGCCCGCGGCCGGCGGTCGACCATGGCGTTCCACACCGTCCGGGCCTCGTCGTATCCGAGGGTGCCGTCCACGAGGAGTCGGCCCTCGACCGCAGCGCGCATCATCGCGCGGGATTGTCCGGAACGCCGCGGGCCGGCTCCAGCGCGACTCCACCACGCCCGAGGTACGGTTGCCCGTACCCCGACCCGTGGCGTTGGCGTGGAGATGCCTCCGCGCAAGTTGACGCGGAGACCCCGACCTGAGCTTAATTCGCGTACTTCGGAGAGGGGGGCGTCGACATGCGTTTGAAGGGCATGGGCCATGCGCTGATCGCCGCGTCGCTGTGCGCGCTGGTATGGGCCGGCGCCGCGCCGGCAAGCGCCCAAGAGCAGCGCGGCATCGACCCGAACCAGGGTCGGAGCCTCGTGGAGGTGACGCTCGACAGCCGGGCGGCCGCCATGCGGCTGCAGCTCGAGGCCGACAAGTACGGCATCGAGTTCAACGAGCACTACCTGCGCCGCAACGGCGACGGCACGGTCACGGCGACCGTCTTCGGCTACGAGGACGAGCTCGACGCGCTCGCCGACGCCGGCTACGACATCGGCGCCACGCTCGAGGGCCCGGCGACCTGGCGCGAGCGCGTCCAGGACTACATGCAGGACGTCCGTCAGGAGAAGCGCGCGGACGCGGCGGCGCTCGAGGACACGGTCGGGACGCAGTCGCACGAGGACGAGGTCGTGATCCTGCGCGCCGACTACTTCGAGAACTACGCCGGGCGCTTCCTGTCCGTCGAGGCGAAGACGCGGCTCGGCGGCGCGGCGCCGACGGGCTCGACGTACGTCGGGCCGGATCTGTCGCTCTCGTACAACCGGGGCGGCTCGACGCCGATCGACTCCACGCCGCGGGTCATGAGCACCAACATCGACCCGGACACCACGCCAGACACCTACATCGAGCACCGCGAGCTCGTGCGGATCGGCGAGGTCGGCACTACCGACCCGCCGCGCCCGTCGCGGATCCGGGTCGGCTCGAGCACCGGTGAGTCGGCCGAGGCGGCCGTCGAGACATGGCTGGGCGGCGGGCTGCCGCCGATGAACGACAAGTTCATCCGTGACTTCCACACGCGCTACATGGACCCGACGGAGGTCTACGCCCGGTTCGAGGCGCTTGAGGACGAGTTCCCGAACCTCGCCGAGCTGATCACGCTGCCGAACAAGACGAACGGCTACCAGCGCCGGGCCCAGGCGACGATGGCGAGCTCCGCCGTACAGCCTGGCAACACGCCCCCGACCTCACAGCAGGCCGGGGCCGTCGTCCTCACGTCACGCGCGTGGGGCCACGAGGGCGGCAATGACATCACCGCCGAGTTCCGCAACCCGAACGCGCCGAACTCGCCGCTCACCGTGACGCGGACCGGCAACGACATCGTCGTTTCGCTCGCCACGGACGCGACCGGGGCGCTGACCAGCACGGGCACGCAGGTCGTCAACGCGATCAACGCGAGCCCGGCGAGCGCGATCGTGGTCGCGAACGTGTTCACCCGCGTGAGCAACGTCCAGCCGCCCAATCCGCCGATCGTCCCGGGCACCGGGATCGTCCAGCCGCGGGCGAAGGTAAACCTCTCCGACTTCCTCACCACCGCTACGAACGCGCACGTCCAGCGCGGGCCGTTCGAGTACACGGTGATGCGGATCGGCAAGAAGGCCCGCGAGAGCGGCGGGTGGAAGGACCGCGGCGCGACGCCGGGCCACAAGGTCGGCGTCTTCCTGTATTGCCAGCAGCACGCCCGCGAGTGGGCGACGCCGCTGACGTGCCTGGAGACCGCGTCGCAGCTCCTCTACAACTACGCGCTCGACCGGCGCACGCGGGATCTCGTCGACAACCTCGACATCTTCATCCTCCCGTCGTCGAACCCGGACGGGTCGCACTACTCCATCCACAACTTCACGCAGCAGCGGCGCAACATGACCAACCACTGCGTCGTCGGTGGCAAGGAGACCGACAACCCGTCCGCGGCCAACTTCTGGACGGCGCGGACGCAGCCGGACACCGGTGCGGCCTACACCGCCCTCGACCCCGCGGCGCGCAACGCGTGGGGCGTCGACCTGAACCGCAACAACACGTTCGGGACGATTTTCGACGGCTACATCGGCGCCTCGTACTCGTGCACGAGCGACGTCTTCGCGGGCCCCGCGGAGGCGTCCGAGCCGGAGATCAAGAACGAGCTCTGGATCGCGGACACGTTCGACAACATCAAGTTCTCGAACAACATCCACAGCTTCGGGGGCTACTTCATGTGGGCGCCGGGCACCTACCTGCCGGACCGCGGCGAGGGCGACGCCGTGCACGCGAACATCGGCGTCGAGAAGTACTTCTTCGAGGCCGGCGACCAGATCCTGAACCGGATCAAGGAGGTCCGGAACACCGCCATCCTCCCGGAGCGCACGGGGCCGATCGCGGACGTCCTGTACTCGGCGGCCGGCAACAGCGCCGACGAGCACTGGTACAACCGCGGCGTCATCGCGTACAGCTTCGAGACCGGAGCCGACCGCTACTTCGCTTTGCTCCAGACGGCGGCCGCGGCAGGGGCGACGGGAGTGCGGATCAACGCCAACACCACCGGGTTCCAGTACCTCAAGGCCGGTGACACGATCACGATCGGCGCGGGCGGGCCGAACCCGGAGCGGCGAACGATCACGACCGTCGTCCGGCCGAACCCGTCGAGTCCGAACCCGAACGTGCTGTTCGCGGAGCCGCTGACAGCCGCGCACCCGGCAGGCGATCGCATCGAGGGCGCGGCGCTGCAGACCGGCGTCGGCTTCCAGCCCGACTACGCGACCGAGGGCAAGCACGAGGCGCTCGAGTTCGCGGCAGGCAACTACGGCCTGCTCGAGTCGGCGCTGGATTACGCGCGCGACGACGAGGACCCGCAGGTCAGGATGACGGGGCCAACGTCGTCGACCGGCCCGATCGAGACGACGTTCGAGTGGATCAACGAGCCATCCGTCATCCGCTACACGACCGACGGCCGCACACCCACGAGCTCGTCGACGCTGTGGGACGCCACGGGCCCGCGCGAGCCGGGTGAGACGTTCCACCTGACCGAGTCGACCACGTTCCGCTGGATCGCGACCGACATGAAGGGGAACACCTCGACGGGCAGGCAGACGTTCAGGATTGGGGACTGACGACGAGTGATCCCCACGACGAGCGGCCCGCCCCGGCGGGCCGCTCGTCTGACGGGGCTAGGCTGGCGGCGTGAACCGGCGCCTGGCACTCGCCCTCGGGGTCGCCGCCGCGGCGCTGCTCGTGGTGGGCGCCGCCCTTGCCGTGGCGCTGCGCGGCGGGGAGGGCGAGAAGGCCGCGCCGGAGCTGCGCGCGCTCGACGTCGAGCACTGCCGCGCCTTCGCCGAAGACGACGCGCGCTCGTGCTACTCGCGGGAGTTCCTGGCGATGGTGGACGGGCTCGAGGACCCGCGGCCGGCCGTCGCGCGGATCACCGACGCGGCACGGAGCGAGGGCGGCTTCCTCCTCGAGAACTGCCACGTCGTCATGCACACCGTGGGCCGGACGTACGCCCGCGACGCCGAGGTGACGCTCGGCACGCTGATGGACTACCTGCCGGCGGACGACGACCCCGGCTGCCCGGCCGGGTTCGCGCACGGGCTCGTCACGGGCGTCGCGCCGGACATCGACCCGAGCGATCCGCGCGAGGCGGCGTCGGCGTGCGACGGAGCCGGCACCCGCTACCAGCGCTACAGCTGCGTGCACGGCTTCGGCCACGCGTTCATGCGGCTCTACGAGGACCAGCTCGAGCCTGCGCTGAAGCTCTGCACCGCGCTCGGCCCGGAGGCGCCCGACTGCGCGCAGGGCGCCTACCACGACTGGTTCGCGGTCGTCGGCGCCGACGAGGCGACGCTCTCCGGGGACGCCGTCACCGACCCGTATCGGCTCTGCGCCAGCCAGCCCGAGGTGTACGTGCGCCCCTGCTGGTACCGCGCGTTCCTGGAGAACCGCCCCGCGGGCTTCCAGGTCGAGACGCCCGCGGACATCGAGGACCTGTGCGAGGACCTCGCGGGCCTGCAGCGCGAAGGCTGCGTGACGGCGGCGTCGGTGATCGGCCCGCCCGACCCTGCCGAGCAGCTGCGGATCTGCGCGCGGCTGCGCGAGCCGTCGGACGCCGCGAACTGCGTGCGCGGCGTGAAGGTCCAGAACCTGAAGGACGCACCGACGGAGGCGTACGTGCGGCTGGCGGGCGGCTGCGAGCGGTTCACGGCCGCGGTCCGCGGCGCTTGCTACCGCTGGCTCGGCAAGACGCTCGCCGTGCTGACCGACGGTGAGTTTGGCCGGACCGGCTGCCCGCAACTCGCGGGCGCCGACGCCCGGCGCGAGTGCGAGGCGGGCGCCCGCAGCATGGACGAGCCGCTGGTGACGTTCAGCTGACCGGGCAGCACGCCGGTCCGGTGCAAGACCACGGCTAGCCGGGCGAGGAGGCTCGTGTCGTGCACCTGCACGGCGGTGCGGGCATCGGCAAGTCGGCGCTCAACGACGTCCCGATCCCGCCGCGGGCGTGCTCATGAGCCGTCGGCTGTGGGCGGCTCCGCCGCGCTCGTGTCGCTCGGCGTGATCGGCTCGGCAGCCGCCCTGCGCCGTCGCTCGTCCTTCTTGGCCTGCTTCTGGAGGCGGCGCTCCTGCAGCAACCGCTCGCGCGCGAGCTTTGCCATCGTCGTCTTCGTCCTGGAGTTGGAAGCCATGCGATCCGTTCTGTCGAGGGGTGTCGGGCCGGGGCTCAGCGGGGCGGCTCTGGGCGACGAAGCGCCACTGCGATGGCCGCAGCGAGCGTCCCCGGCGTGGCGCTGGGCGTGACCGCTCGATAGCCGACGAGCTCGGTGAGATCAGTGACCGGCTCGAGGCGCGAGCCGCATCCTTCGCAGACGTCGCCGGCGTCACCGACGGTGGAAATGCGGGTCCTGCATGTCGCGCACTTGAAGTGGGGCATCAGGCCCGCTTTCAGTCGGTGTGGACTCGCAGCATAGCCGCGATCCGTGACGGTCTTGCGGTCCCGGACCGAGCGGACGCGCTACTGTTGGCTGCGTAAAGGCCGGATCCAACCGCGATCCGGCGACGTAGTGCCCAGCGCCCGCAGTTGTCGCCTCACCGCTTCTCCCGCGTTCGCAGTGCACACAACGCCGTGGAGGAACAACATGGCTACCGGAACCGTCAAGTGGTTCAGCGACGACAAGGGCTTCGGCTTCATCACGCCCGACGAGGGCTCCAAGGACCTCTTCGTGCACCACAGCGCCATCACCGGCGAGGGCTACAAGTCCCTCGCTGAGGGCGCCAAGGTGTCGTACGACGAGGAGTCCGGGCCCAAGGGCCCCAACGCCGCCAACGTCACGACGCTCTAAGCGCCGGTCCACCAGGGGACCGCCGATCGGCGGTCCCCTGTGCCGCGCCGTCCTGGCGCGTGACTCGCCCGCGGCCGGACTACGCTGGGCGGACCATGAGGTCCTCGGCTGCGGCCGCAGTTCTCGTCGCCGTCGTGCTCGCCGGGTGTGGGGATTCCGGCACGACTGCTGCGCCGCTCGCCGCGGCGCCCTCGTGTGACGGTTCGCTCGACGGCTATCGCGTGAAAGGCCGCGCGCTTCGTGGTGACGTCGAGGGCGACGGCACCGCGGATCGGGTGACGGTGCGTGTGGACTGGAAGCGGCCGCGAGCGTGCCGGCACGTGCTGGTCGCCGAGCTGGGCGACCGCTCGCTCGCTGCGCCCGTCGAGCCGCTGCCGTGGTTCGGCACGAATCCGCGGCTCCTGCTGCTCGCCGAAATCGACGGTCACGACGGCCTCGAGACGGTCGTGTCGATGTCCCCCGCGGCCGTGTACCGGCCGGGCGCCGTGTTCACAGTGCGCGGGGGCCGGCTCGTGCGGATGCGCCTCCAGGGCGCCCGCCCGGCCGACCTGTTCCCCCTCGACGACGAGTTCCCGACGGGCGTCGACTGTGCCCGAGAGCCGGGCACGATCGTGGTCACGGTCGGCGAGGTCGCCGATCCCGACTCCTACTACGACATCGAGCGGTCGGTCTACGAGGCGGCGGGCGTTCGCTTCAAGCGGCTCCGCACCGAGCGCTTCCGGGTCGAGGTCGGGTCCGAGGAGCGCGTCGCGCCGTTCCGACGCTGCCCGGACTGACCCTCAAGCCACCGCCGCCTGCGAGTGCCCGCGCCGGACGATTCGCGACGGACGCTGACGGCCAGCGCCGGCGTCGCCACCGCGGCCGACGCGAGCGACCTCGACGCCCTCACCGAGCTCGCAGACCAGCCGCTCTACGAGGCCAAGCGCACCGGCCGCGACCGCGTGGTCGCGTAGCGCTCACGCCCGCCGGCGGCTCCGCAGCACCAGCAGGTACGCGTACGCGAGCCCGGCGTACGCGATCGCGTTGTAGAAGAAGTGCAGCACCGTGTCGCTGAGGTTGAGCGCCACGTCGCCGATGCCAGGGCACGGGCAGCCGCTGTTCTGGATCACGTTGGCGATGATCACGCCGTGCTCGACGATGTGCCACGTCTCGATCCAGACGCTGGCCCCGATGTAGAACCAGAACGCCCTGTAGGGCAGCACGGCGGGCGTGATCCGCCACAGCGGCACGATCAGCGCGTAGAGCGCCAGCAGGTAGAACGTGTTGTAGCCGAGGTGCAGCCACTCCTCGGTGCCGTTGAACTGGATCAGGTAGCCCAGCAGCCCGAGGGCATCCGCCTCGGGGACGCCGAAGACGAAGACCTGGGCGAGCTGGATGACGTGTTCGACGACGTGACCGCCCTGGATCACGACGACGGCCGTCATGAAATAGAAGACCGGGTCGCTCAGGAGA
This sequence comes from Actinomycetota bacterium, assembly GCA_046744275.1. GTDB lineage: Bacteria > Actinomycetota > Thermoleophilia > Solirubrobacterales > Solirubrobacteraceae > DASSUW01. The sequence goes on along the minus strand of JBKOYW010000077.1, from coordinate 7,012 downwards.
GCGGCCCGAGGGGCGGCCGCGACCACCCCGACCGGCGGCCGATGCGCGATCGTGCCAGGCATCGCGACAGGCCGACACTAGACCCGCCGCGGGTGCCGTTGCAACCCGATTTCGCCGTCGTTAGGGTCGGCCGTGGGCTACCCGAAGGGGGTGTGCATGGTGAAGCGCCTCGCTCTCGCCGCGATCGCCGTCGTGTTCCTTCTGTCCCCATCGAGCGCCGCAGCCGGCGGATGGGAGACGACGGTCGAGAGGTTCTCCGCGGACTTCACGATGTCCTGGGAGGCGTGCCCGAACCTGCCCGAAGGCACGACGATCACGGGCACCGGGACGGGGACGTCGGTCACGAAGACCAGGACCGATCGACGCGGGACCACGACCGTGTTCAACTCGTCGATCGCCCCCGGCCGGGCGACCGACCAGGCCGGCAACCGCTACCGCTTCCTCTACAGCAACCAGTTCCTCGTCTCCAAGACGAGCTCCGAGTCGCTGTTCACGGGGAGGATGGTCGACTTGTTCGTGCTCCACGGGAACGGTCCGGCGAACCTGCGGAACGGCTTCCTGGCCAACATCAGGACCGACCTCGGAGACGTGTTCGAGTTCGACCCGATCTTCGAGTTCGGGGATCCGATCGACTTCGAGACCGGCGCGGCCAAGTGTGACCCGCTCTAGGGCGCCGCGGGGCGCCGGCCGCGCAGACCGGCGCCCCGAGGCCGACCTCACGGCGCGGTCGGTCGAGTGGATTCCTCTCCACGGTCGGCTAGGTTTCGACGCGCTCGCAGATCGCCGCGATGAAGCGCTCGAACGACATCCCGCCCATCTCGGCGGCGAGCGGGGCCGGGCCGGTCTCGGTCAGCCCCGGGATCGTGTTGATCTCGAGGATCCACGGCCCGTCGTCGTCGAGCACGATGTCCACGCGGGCGAAGTCGCGGCAGCCGGCCGCCGTGTAGGCGCGGGCGGCGGCCTCGGTGACGCGCTCCTGCACCGCCGGCTCGAGCTCTGCGGCGTGGACCTCGGCGCTGCCGATCTCGTAGTGGGCCGTGTAGCTGTAGATCTCGTCCCCGTAGACCAGCTCGGCCACCGGCAGGACCTTCGGCTCGTTGGCCGGACCCATCACGGTCACCGCCAGCTCGCGACCCTGGATGTACTTCTCGAGCAGGATGCGGTCGTCGTAGTTCATCGCCTCGAGGATCGCCTCGCGCAGGTCTGCCTCCTCGCGCACGACGCTGATTCCCATCGACGAGCCCTGGCGGGCGGGCTTGACGACCACGCCGCCGGCGAACTGGCGCATGATCCCGGCGAGCGCGTTCGCCGCGCCGTACGCCTCGAACGCCTCGCGCGTGAACGAATGCCACGGCGGCGTCGGCACGTCCTCGAGCACGCAGACCGCCTTGAACAGGTGCTTGTCCAGGCACAGCGCCGAGGCAATCGCGTCGGAGCCCGTGTAGCGGACCTCGAGGATCTCGAGCAGGTCCTGGATCGTCCCGTCCTCGCCGCCGATCCCGTGCATCGCGATGAACACGTAGTCGGGCTGCCAGTCCTGCACGAAGCGCACGAACGCGGCGTCGACGTCGACGACCTTGACCTCGGCCCCGAGCGCGGTCAGCGCCCGCCCCGCCCGCCGGCCCGAGTGCAGGCTGATCGATCGCTCCAGCGACCGCCCGCCACACGCCACGACGACCCGCTTCACCGGCGGTCCAGGTGAAGGCGCAGCAGCGCCGACTCGAACGTCCTTGTCGTGCTCCGCTCCTCGCGGCTCTCGGCCACCGCGATGTCGATGAGGCGCTCGACGAGCTCGTGGAAGGGCAGGCCTACCGGCTCGAACAGGTAGAACGCGAAGGAGCCCGGGACGGTGTTCGGCTCGTTGAGCACGAACCGGGCGCCGTCGTCGAGCACGAAGAAGTCGAAGCGAGTGACGCCGGCGAGCCGCATCGCGTGGTGCGCGGTCACGGCGCGCTCCTTGACCGCCTCGCGCCACGCCGGGTCGACGTCCGCCGGGATCACGCGATCCTGGGCGGCCATCCCGCCGGTCTTGTCGCTGGATGAGCCCTTGCCGCCCTTGCCGCCGGCGCTCATGTACTTGTCCTCGAACGAGAGGCCGCTCTCCGAGCCGATCGGCCGCTCGACCTCCGACACCGCGACGATCTCGCCCGGCCGCCCGAGCACCGCCACGTTGAGCTCGACGGCGCCCGTCGCGAACGGCTCGACGATCGCCTGGCGGTCGAGCTCGAAGGCCAGCTCCAGCGCCTCCCGCAGCTCCTCCTCGCCGGTGCAGCGCGCCACGCCGATCGAGGAGCCGAGCGTCACGGGCTTGACGACGGTCTCGCCCGGGAACCGCTCGCGCGTCCGGCGCACCACGGCGTCCGGATCGGCCTCCCACTCGGCGCGCTCGATCCGCTCGTGGTCGAGCACGTCGATGCCGGCGGCCTTGGCGACGAGCTTGGCGAGGTGCTTGTCCATGCCCACGGCGGCGGCTGTGACCCCGCGCCCGACGTACGGGACCTGGGCGAGCTCGAGCGCCCCCAGGAGCGTCCCGTCCTCGCCGCCGGTGCCGTGGATCGCGTTGATGACCACGTCGACGTGCACGTCCGTCGGCTTGGCGAAGCGGCCCGAGGCCGGCTCGACGAACGGCGTCGACCCGCCGATCCGCAGCTCGATCGGGCGCCCGCCGGTGGGCGGCTGGGATGCGAAGGCGCCGACGTCGAGCAGCGGCTCGCCGGTCCACAGGCGGCCGTCCGCCGCGAGGTAGAGCGGGATCACCTCGTGCTGCTCACCCAGGACGGCCATCGCCTGCTGGGCGGTGATGATCGAGACGTCGTGCTCGACCGACGGACCGCCGAAGAGGACACCGACGCGCTTGCTCACGGCGGACAAGCCTAATGAGGCCGGGCTCCCTGCCACCATGTGGCCGGATGTCGAGCATCACCGGGGAGTCCAAGCTGCAGCTGGGCGGGCTGGACGTGCGCATGCGCCACATGCGCCCGTCCGTGCCGTCCGACGCGCCGCCCGTGGTCGTGCTGCACGGCTGGGGAGCGTCGATCGACGCGGTCGGCTCGATCGTCGACGGCCTCGCGGGCCAGCTGGAGGTCCTGGCGATCGACCTGCCGGGCTTCGGCGAGACGCCCGAGCCGCCCGAGCCGTGGGACGTCGGCGCCTACGCTCGCTTCGTGCTCACGGTCTGCGACGAGCTCGGGCTCGAGCGGTTCAGCCTGGTCGGGCACAGCTTCGGCGCCCGGATAGGGATCGTGATCGCCGCCACCGAGCCGGACCGGCTCGCGCGGCTGGTGCTGACCGGCGCCGCTGGCGTCAAGCCGCGCCGCAAGCCGTCGTATTACGGCCGCGTGGCGGTGGCCAAGGCCGGTCGCGTGGTCGGCGCGGTCGGCGGCGCGCCAGGGCGCCGGCTGCAGGACCGGATGCGGCGGCGGGTGGCGTCGAGCGACTGGCTCGAGGCGAGCGAGGCGATGCGCGGGACGTTCCGGGCGGTCATCGCGGAGGACCTGTCGCCGCACCTGCCGAACATCAGGGCCTCGACGCTGCTGATCTGGGGTGACGGCGACACCGACACGCCGCTGTGGATGGGGCAGCGGATGGAGGCCTCGGTCCCCGATGCCGGGCTCGTGGTGCTCAAGGGCGGGCACTACGTCTACGCCGAGCGCGCGGGGGAGTTCAACCGCATCGCCGCGCACTTCCTCTCCGAGGCGTGACGGTCGCCCTCGCGCTGCTCGCGGTCGCCGCCGCCGTCGCCGGCCAGCTGCACATCCTGCTCCAGATCCTCCAGCAGGAGCACTACGAGAACGCGCGGCTGTACGTGTGGGTGCGGCGCGACCTGGGCCGCCGCCTCGGCCAGCCGGTCGCCGCGGCGGTGCTCGCCGGCGGCGTGCTCGCCGACTTCCTCGGCGTCGTCGTGGCCGCGGTGGGTCTCGCCGCGGCGCTGGCCTACGCCGTCCTGACCTGGCGGCGCGAGCAGGTCAAACCACTCGTGTTCACCGCGCGCGCCAAGCGCCTCGCCGCCGTCGGGCTTCTGCTCGGCGTCGCGCCCTCGATCCTGGCGGGCGTGTTCGGCGGCCCGAGCGCGGTGGGCGTCGCCGGCAGCCTGAGCGTGCTCGCCCTCCCGTGGCTGCTCGGCCTTGCCAACACCGCGTTGCGGCCGTACCAGCAGCTCGAGAACCGCCGGTACGTCCGCTCCGCGCAGCGGAAGCTGAGCGACATCAGGCCGCTCGTCATCGGCATCTCGGGCTCGTTCGGCAAGACGACCACCAAGGCCTGCGTCGCCGCGGCGCTCGACGCTCACGGCCCGACCTATCCGACGCCGGCCTCGTACAACAGCTTCCTCGGCGTCGTGCGGGCGATCAACGAGGGGCTCGAGCCGCGGCACGAGACGTTCGTGGCCGAGCTCGGCTCGTACCGGGTCGGCGACGTCGCCGAGCTGTGCGAGCTCGTGCAGCCGCGGATCGGCATCCTCACCAGTCTCGGGCCGGCGCACCTCGAGCGCTTCGGGTCGATGGACGCGATCGAGCAGGCCGAGGGCGAGGTCGCCGATGCGCTGCCGCCCGACGGGCTGTTCCTGACCCGCGCCGACGACGAGCGCTGTCGGCGCGTGGCGCGCGACCGGGCGAAGTGCCGCGCGCTGCTCTTCAGCCCCGCCCCGCACCCGGAGGCCGACGTCTGGGCCGATAGGATCGCCGTCTCCTCGGGCGGGACCGACTTCGAGATCCGCTGGCGCGACGACCCGGAGCCGCTGGCGATCCGCTCGCGGCTGCTAGGTGAGCCGAACGTCGCCAACCTGCTCGCCGCGGCGGCGGTGGCAAGGGATCGCGGGAGCACCCCGGCGCAGATCGCGCGCGCGCTCAAGCGCGTTACCCCGCCCAAGCACCGGCTCGAGCCGATCGTCAACCAGGCGGGCGGCATCGTCGTCATCGACGACTCGTACAACTCGAACCCCGTCGGCGCGGCGGCCGCGCTGCAGGTCCTGCAGGCCCACGAGGCCGGCAGGCGCATCCTCGTCACGCCCGGCATGGTGGAGCTCGGCCCGCAGGAGGCCGACGAGAACCGGCGGCTCGGCGAGCTCGCGGCCGCGGTCTGCGACGTGTGCCTGCTGTCGGGCCCCCTGGCGCCGCACATCCGCGCCGGCCTGCTGAAGGGCGGGCTCGACGAGAGCCGGATCATCGTCGCGCCCGACGGCCCGTCCGTGCACGCCGAGCTGGCACGCCTGAGCCGTCGGGGCGACGTGATCCTGTTCGAGAACGACCTCCCGGACGTGTACGGCTAGGGGACCGTGGAGGTCGCGGTGTTGTTGTTCTCGTTGCTCTCGGCGACCTGCGACAGGTCGTCGACGGTCGCCGTGTAGGTGTAGTACGGGTTGATGTCGCCGAGGTCGGCGCGCGAATCACGGAAGCCTTCAAACATTTGCCAGCGATGACTTTCGGGGCCGGCGGCCGTCATACGTCCATGAAGCGCACACAGGACCAGTTGGTCGCCGCCGCGCAGGCCGGTGACGAGGCGGCGTTCTCCGCGCTCGTCGAGCCCCACCGGCGCGAGCTGCGCGTGCACTGCTACCGGATGCTGGGGTCGTTCGACGAGGCCGAGGACCTGGTGCAGGAGACGTTGCTGCGCGCGTGGCGCGCGCGGGAGAGCTTCCGCGGGCGCTCGACGTTCCGCGCCTGGATGTACCGGATCGCGACGAATGCCTGCCTCGACGCGCTCGGCCGGCGCCCGGCGGCCGAGGACGCGGCCGACATCCCGTGGCTGCAGCCGTTCCCCGACCGCCTGCTGCCGAGCGAGGACGAGCCGGACGCGGTGGTCGTCGCGCGCGAGACGATCGAGCTCGCGTTCCTGGCGGCGGTCCAGCTCGTGCCGCCGCGGCAGCGGGCGGTGCTGATCCTGCGCGACGTCCTCGGCTGGTCGGCGAAGGACGCCGCGGCGCTGCTCGAGACCAGCGTGGCGTCCGTGAACAGCGCGCTCCAGCGCGCGCGGGCCGCGCTGCGGGCGCACCTCCCTGAGCGCCGGCTGGACTGGTCCGCCAAGCGCACCGCGCAGGAGCAGGAGCTCGTGCAGCGCTACGTCGAGGCGAGCGAGCGCGGCGACGCCGCGGCGCTCGCGGCGATGCTGCGCGAAGACGCGCGCTTCTCGATGCCTCCCGAGCCCGGCCTGTACGTCGGCCGCGACACGATCTTCGCGGCCTGGTCGGAGGGCGGGTTCGGCACCGAGGCGTTCGGCGACATCCGCTGCCTCGTGACGGAGGCCAACCGCCAGCCTGCGGTGGCCAACTACGTCCGCGCTCCGGGAGACGACGCGTACCGCGGGTTTGCGCTCGACGTGCTGCGGATCGAGGACGGAGACGTCGCGGAGATCGTGACGTTCGGTCCCTCGGTCTACCCGGCGTTCGGCCTTCCCCTGAGGCTCTGATGGACGCGGCGTTCGACGTGCGGGTGGTGGAGGTCGCGCCCGGCGCCGAACGCGCGTACGACGGCGCTGAGTGGAGCGACGCGCTCGTGGTCGTCGACCGCGGGGAGATCGAGCTCGACTGCCTGGGCGGCAGCCGCCCGCGGTTCGCGGGCGGCGCCGTCCTGTGGCTCGGCGGGCTGCCGGTCCGGGCACTCCGCAATCCCGGAGCGGTGCCCGCCGTGCTCGTCGCGGTCTCACGGCGGTGAGCTAGGTCCTCACCGCGATCCGCCGGCTGAGCGTGGTGGCGTTGCCGCGGCGGCCAGCGCCGCGACGATGATGGTCAGCGCTCTAGTGGCCACGGCGCGCCTTCCAGAACACGTAGTCGGCGGTGTACGGGATCTCGACCTGCGTCCCGGCCGTGGCCGCGTTGCAGTCCGCGGCGGCAGGCGCGCGGCCGCCCGTCGTGTTGATGCGCTGGATGAACGTCGTCTTCCCGAGTCGGCCCTCCACCGTCGGCTTGGCGGACAGCAGCAGCCAGTCGATCGCGGTCGGGTCGACGTTGACGCCGTTCACGCGGCTGCCGACGACCGTGCTGCCGTCCTTGGCCTGCCAGCCTGGGCGAGCGGGAAGG
>JBKOYW010000121.1:0-4622 GCA_046744275.1 Actinomycetota bacterium | reverse complement strand
GTCCACACGTCCGTCAGCCCGGCCGCCTCGCGCGTCGCGACCAGGTGCGCATCTGCCGCCGGCCCGAGCGAGCGGCGGAGCGCGGCCAGCGCGCCGCGCAGGCTGGTGCGGGCGCTCTCGTCGAGCACATCGGGCCAGAAGCGGGCGGCGAGCGCCGTCCGCGGGTGGGTGCCCGGATGTAGCGCCATGTAGCCGAGCAGCGCACGCGCGCGGCGGCTCGACGGCGGCTCCACCGGCGCCCCGTCGGCCTCCAGCTCGAGCTCGCCCAGTACGTACACGCGCAGCATGGCGGCGACCCTACCCGAGCCGTGGCGCCGGCTGGAAGGGCCCCGGGCGGCGATCACGATGGGGTTACGCTCGAATCACGCACGGATCGCGTGAGCCCGCGACGGTGCCACCGACAGCGACCCAGGAGGACCGATGGCCACCCCGATTGCAGCGTCAACCGCCGAGGCGCTCGCCGAGCGCCTCGAGGGCTCGACTCTCGCGGCTCTCGACCTGCTCGCCGTGCGGGTCGGCGAGATCATGGGCTGGTATGCGGCGCTCGACGGTCGCGGCCCGTCGACCGCGGCCGAGCTTGCCGCGGCCACGGAGAGCGAGCCGCGCTACGTCCGCGAGTGGCTCGAGCATCAGGCGGCGGGCGGCGTCCTGGAGGTCGACGACGTCGCCGCTGAGGCCGAAGCGCGGCGGTACTCACTGCCGGCAGGGCACGCCGAGGCGCTGCTCGACCGCGAGTCGCTCGCGTACGCCGCACCGTTCGCGCGTCTCCCGGTGGCGATCACCCGCATCCTTCCGGACCTGATCCACGCCTACCGCAACGGGGGCGGCGTCCCGTGGGAGGCGTACGGCGCCGATGGCCGCGAGGCGCAGGCGGATCTCAACCGGCCGCTGTTCACGCACCTGCTCACGCAGGAGTGGCTCCCGGCCCTGCCGGACGTGCACGAGCGGCTCTCGCAGCCCGGCGCGCGGGTCGCCGACGTGGCCTGCGGCGGCGGCTGGGCGAGCATCGCGATCGCCCGCGCCTACCCGGAGGCGCGCGTCGACGGCTACGACCTCGACGAGGCATCGATCGACCTCGCGCGCGCGAACGCGGCGGCGGCGGGTGTCGGCGACCGTGTCGCCTTCCACGTCCGCGACGTGGCCGCGGAGCCGGCGCCGACTGCGCGCTACGACCTCGTGTGCGTGTTCGAGGCGGTGCACGACATGGCGCGCCCGGTCGAGGCGCTGGCCGGCATGCGCGCGATCGCCGGCGACGACGGGACCGTGCTGGTGATGGATGAGCGCACCGCCGACGCGTTCACCGCGCCCGCCGACGAGATGGAACGCCTTCAATACGGCTTCAGCCTCTTCATCTGCCTGGCGACGGCGATGTCGGAGACGCCGTCGGCGGCCACTGGCACGGTGATGCGACTCGAGACAATGCGCGGCTACGCGCGCGAGGCGGGCTTCGCGGACGCGACCGTCCTCCCGATCGAGCACGACGTGTTCCGGTTCTACCGGCTGGCGTGAATCGCGCCCTCGGACGGGCCCGCGGTGCCGATGCGCTGCGGGCCCAGGCCCCGCATGAGCCGGCGCGCGACGCCGCGCAGCGTCGCCTTGCCGTACGCGTGCGACGGGCTGCCGGTGGTCAGCACCGCGATCGCCACGCGGTGCTCGCCGCGGCGCAGGAGGCCGACCTGGTGATCGACGGCGCCGGTGCCGGAGCCCCAGCCGCCCTTGAAGTACAGGCGCCAGCGCTCCGGGATCACCTGCGCCATGCCCCAGCGCTGGGAGGGAACGATCGTCCGCAGCAGCCGCATCGCGTAGGCGCGGTGGCGCTCCGGCAGCAGGTTCTCGATCTCCAGGAAGAACTGCGTCTGGTCGCGCGCCGTGATCCGCGACAGGCCCCAGACGGGGTCGATCTCGAAGCGGGTCATGCCGGCCTGCTCGGCGAGCCGGACGACGGCGGCGTTGCCGACGATGTCGCGGATGCGCGTGGCGGCGACGTTGTCGGAGCGGCGGATCATCGGCGCCAGCAGCGCACGGTCGCCGGCCTCGAGGTCGCGGTCGCGAACGCCGTCCTGGCGCAGGTAGGTGACCATGAACATCGCCTTGATCACGCTCGCGCACGGGGCCTGGCGGTCGAGCCCGCGGCCCCGCAGCCGGTCGTGCGTGCGCACCGCGAAGGTGACGGAGCCCTGGCGCTGCTCCGCCCAGGCCGCGGCACCGGCCACGTCCGGCTGCCAGCGCTCGGCTGACGCTCCCGCCGGCGAGACCAGCGCGGCGAGCAGTACGGCGGCCGCGATGCGTCGCATACGGCGGCGGACCATACTCGCCGGCATGACCGACGCTCCCCGATTCGGCCCGAGCACGCGCGCCGTGCACGCGGGCCTGCCTCCGGCGGTCCAGGGCGAGCCGCTCCTCCCCGGCCCGGTCCTCGCCGCTCCCTTCCACCTGCGCGGCGACGCGCACAGCACGCCCTACGGCTACGGCCGCGACGCCAACCCAACGTGGACGCATCTCGAGCGCGCGATCGGCGAGCTCGATGGCGGCCGCTGCGTCGTCTTCTCCTCGGGCATGGCGGCCGTCAGCGCCGTGGTGCTGCCGCGGCTGCGGCCCGGCGACGTGCTCGTCGCGTGCGGAGACGGCTACCCGGGGATCCGCAAGATCGCCGAGTGCGACCTCGAGCCGAAGGGCATCGAAGTCCGCCTGGTCCCGACCGACACCGAGAAGATCGTCGCCGCCTGCGACGGCGCGACGCTGGTGTGGGTCGAGACGCCGTCGAACCCGCGCCTGGACGTCTGCGACCTCGACGTGGTCGTGAACGCGGCGCACGCCGCCGGCGCGCTCGCGGCCGTGGACAACACGGTGGCGACGCCGCTCGGCCTGCGCCCGCTCGACCACGGCGCCGACTTCGCCATGACGTCCGGCACCAAGGCACTGAGCGGGCACTCGGACGTCCTCGTCGGCGCCGTCAGCGTCCGCGACGACGCGCTCGCGGAGGAGCTCGTCGAGTGGCGGATCCGGACCGGGAGCATCATCGGCGCCTTCGAGGCCTGGCTGGCGCACCGATCGCTGGCCACGCTCGGCCTGCGGCTCGAGCGCGCGCAGGCGAACGCGCGGGCGCTCGCCGAGGCGCTCGGTCAGCGCGAAGACCTCACGCACGTGCGCTGGCCCGGGGTCGGCCCGGTCATCTCATTCGCGCTGGAGACGGCGGAAGCGGCGCAGGCGTTCCTCGACGCCTGCGAGCTGGTCAGCGAGGCGACGAGCTTCGGCGGCGTCCACTCGACCGCCGAGCGCCGCGCCCGCTGGTCCACCGACGAAGTGCCCGAGGGGTTCATCCGCTTCTCGGCCGGCTGCGAGGACACCGAGGACCTCGTCGCGGACGTGCTGCGCGCACTAGGCCCAACACGATGAAGGGCCCGCCCGGAGGCGGGCCCTTCACGTGTTGGGGTGGGCGGATGGCCGCGGGTCAGACGGCGTCCGCCTCGCGGCGCCGCCGAGGGGTGAGGGTGGGCGGCGCCAAGCCGGGGATCGTGGGTCAGGCGATCCCTTCGGAGGGGATGCGAGACTCGAGTCCCGCGTATGTGTCGCAACGTCCATGTCGCAATCCGCGACGACGAATCACTTCCCGTCGCCGCGACCAGAATCATGCGGGACCCCGATTGGCGAAACCTTGGAGAAACCTTGGCGGCGCGGTAGCGTGGGCTGCGAGTGGGTCAGCTGACGGGGTGGACGATACGGCTCTGCGGGCCGATGGGGGTGGACGTCGGAGGTCGATCCCTTGCCGCCGACCTGCCCGGGCGGCAGGGACGGCTCCTGTTCGCCTACCTCGTCCTCAACCGCGATCGCGACTGTGGCCGCGGCGAGCTGATCGACCTCCTGTGGCCCGAGAAGCCGCCCCCGGCGGCCGACACCGCGCTCTCCGCGCTGCTGTCGAAGCTGCGCCGCGCGCTCGGTGACGGCGCGCTCGTCGGCCGCTCCGAGCTGCGGCTCGTTCCGCGGGGGTCGATCGAGGTCGACGTCGAGAGCGCGGCCGCCGCGACCGCCGCCGCCGAGGGTGCGATCGACGCCGGCGACTGGCAGGCGGCCTCCGACGCCGCCCGGGACGTGCTCACCGTCGACCTCCAGACCTTCCTGCCCGACTGCGAGGGCCCGTGGGTGAACGAGGCGCGGCGCGAGCTGGACACCGTGCGCGTGCGCGCGCTCGAGGTGCTGGCCGAGGCCGGCCTGCGTCAGGGCGGCCGCGACCTGGGGACCGCCGAGCAGGCGGCACGCGCGGCCATCGCCGCGGCGCCGTTCCGCGAGTCCGCGCACCGGCTGCTGATGGAGGTCCACGAGGCGGCCGGCAACCCGGCTGAGGCGCTGCGGGCGTTCGAGGAGCTGCGCATCCTCCTGCGGGACGAGCTCGGGACCACGCCGGGCGCCGCCGCGATGGCCGTCCACGAGCGCCTGCTGCACGGCGAGGCGCCCGCGCCGGCGCCCATGCCGTCTCCTGAGCCGGTCCCGGTCGTGGGCTGGCCGGCGCCGCTGGCCGCCGTACTCGACCGTCACGCGCTCGTCGGCCGCGCGCGCGAGCTCGACGTGCTCGAGGAGTACTGGGGCGACGCGGTCGCCGGCACCCGTCAGCTCGTGCTGCTGGC
>JBKOYW010000351.1:0-7845 GCA_046744275.1 Actinomycetota bacterium | reverse complement strand
GTTCGCTGCGGGCGCCGACGTGGTGCAGATCGACGAGCCGTGGCTTCAGTCGCGGGCCGAGAAGGCGCGCGAGTTCGCGATCCCGGCGATCGATCGCGCGCTCGAGGGCGTGACCGGGACCACCGCGCTGCACACCTGCTTCGGCTACGCCCACATCGTCCACGACCGGCCGCCCGGCTACCCGTTCCTCGCCGAGCTGGCCGGCTGCGCGGCGGACGTGCTGGCGGTCGAGGCCGCGCAGCCGCGGCTCGACGTCTCGGTGCTCGAGCCGCTCGCGTCGAAGACCGTGATCGTCGGCGTGCTCGATCTCTCCGACCCCGCGGCCGAGACCGCCGAGGTCGTGGCGGAGCGGATCGAGGCGGCGCTCCGGGTCATCCCACCTGAGCGGCTTCAGGTCGGCCCCGACTGCGGCATGAAGTACCTCTCCCGCGACCTCGCGTTCGCCAAGCTGCGTGCTCTGGTGGAAGGGGCTCGGCTAGTCCGCTCGCGGTTGCAGTAGTACCGGCGAACTTCAACTGCGCTGGGTAGGGGAGGTGGCGGTGCGAAACGTCACACTCGATGCGTTCGCCAGCCGGGTGTGTTGAATCCTGCACGCATGCGGTGCAGAACGTCACACACCCGCTCGGGACCCGCCGCGAGGGTGACGAAATGCACGCCCTCCCCTACCTGCGCAGTTGATGTTGGGCGATCTCGCGTAGCGGGACCGGCCGCGCGCGCTCGAGCGCGTCTCGCAGGACCGCGAAGCGCTCGTCGTCGTCGAGGAGGAACGGGTGGAAGAGCACGATCTCGTTGCTCGCCGCCTCGACCGCCGCGCGCAGCCGCTCGGGCGGCTGCTCGTCGCGCGTACCGAGATACCGCTTGCGGAGATCGGCGAAATGGGCGAGGTAGTAGAGGGCGTCGACAAGCGGCCAGCGGAACGGCAGGACCGCGAGGCCCTCGAGCGGCTCGGCCAGGCCCGCTTCGGGCGAGACGTACGTGAAGCCCAGCTCGCGAAGGAGCGCCGGGGTCGCGGGGGTCAGCGCGCCACCCGGCGGCCGGAACCCGACCGGCCGCAGGCCGAGCTCGTCCAGCGCCCGCACGCCGCGCTCGAGCGACTCGCGCTCGGCAGCGGGATCGAGGTCGGCCCATGCCTCGTGCATGAAGCCGTGGTAGGCCACCTCGTGCCCGGCGGCGTCGATCTCGCGCAGGGTGTCGGGGTACAGCTCGGCGTTGAGCCCCTCGACGAAGAACGTCGCCCGCACGCCCGCCTCGCCGAGCAGCTCGAGGATGCGCGGCAGCGCCCGCGTCACCGAGAAGTGCTGGCCAAGCGGCTTGCCGGCCGGCCACTGGCCGCGCTCGAGCTCGGACACCTCGCCGAGGTTGTCGAACGTGATGCGGTTCACTCGGCGGCGACCGGGTTCTCGAGCCGCCCGACCTTCTCGATCTCGACCACCACGCGGTCGCCGTCCTTCAGCAGCACCGGCGGGTCGCGCCGGTAGCCGACCCCCTCGGGTGTCCCGGTCAGCACCACGTCGCCCGGCGCGAGCGGGACGACCTCGGAGATGGTCGCGATCAGCTTCGGGATGTCGAAGATGAAGCGGCTCGTGTTCGAGGCCTGCATCCGCTCGCCGTTGAGCTCGAGCGAGATGTCGAGCGCGTGCGGGTCGCCGACCTCGTCGGGCGTCACGAGGAACGGGCCGAGCGGCGTCGAGCGCGCCCACGCCTTGCCCACCAGCCACTGGTGCGTCCGGTACTGGTAGTCGCGCATCGAGACGTCGTTCGCGGCCGTGTAGCCGGCGACCGCGCCGAGATCGGACGAGCGGCGCACGTGCCGGCCGACCACGAACGCGAGCTCGGCCTCGTAGTCGACCGCCTCCGATTCGGGCGGCAGCTGGATCGGCTCGCCGGCCCCGATCAGCGTCTCGGCGAACTTGGCGAACAGCACCGGGTAGTCGGGGACGTCGTAGATGCCCTCCTCGACGTGCGCCCGGTAGTTGAGGCCGACGCACACGATCTTGCCCGGGCTCGGGATCACGGGCCGCAGCGTCACATCGGCGAGCGGGACCCGCTCGTCGCTCAGCGGCGGGTCGGCGAGCACCTCCGACGGCGTCTCGCGGCCGAGCTCGGCAATGCCCTCCAGCGGGCGCACGACGTCGCCCTCGACGAGCGCCGCGAATCGGCGCTCGCCGAGAGCGCAGCTGGCGAACCGGCTCACCCGGCCGGCCGCAGCACGATGTCGAAGACGCACTCCAGATGGTCGCGCCGCCGCTCGACCGGCCGCACGAGCGCCGACTTGACCGCCCCGATCGTGTCGTTCTCCAGGTACGGGTCGTCCGGGAAGAAGACCTGAGTGACGAGCGGCTGGTGGCCGGGCGCGGTGACCTTGAAGTGGATGTGCGCCGGCCGCCAGGGGTGCTGGCCCATCGCCTCCAGGTAGCGGCCGACCGGGCCCTGCGTGGGCACCGTGTACGGCTTCGGCAGCATGGTCTGGAACTCGTACGCGCCGGACTCCTCCGCTCGGATGCGCCCGCGGAAGTTGCCCTCCGGCTGCCGTTCGTCCCAGACGTCGTAGCCGCCGGCCGGGCCGGTCTGCCAGACGTCGACGACCGCGTCGGGGAGCGGCGAGCCGTCGGTCGACGTCACCATGCCGCGCACGAACAGGGGATCGTCGTCTCCCATCCCCTCGTACTCCTCGTAGATCTTCTTCCGGAACGGGGGCTCGACGGTGTACATCGGACCCTCGACGTCGCTCGCCGTCGCGCCTGAGTCGTCGCCGCCGTGCGTGAGCGCGTCGATCAGCACCGACGTTCTCGTCACGTCGGAGAGCAGGACGAACTCGTCGGCCCGGCCGACCTCGGTCAGGAACGCGAGGACGGCGTGCCACTCCTCCTCGGTCACGCGGTGGCGCTCGAGCACCTCGTGGATCGCCGCCAGGGCGTCCGGCACGACCTCGGCCAGCCGCTCGGTCTGTACAGGAACGCTCACGACACCTTCCCCCACTCTGTGTACTGATACGGATTCTGCAGGATCTGCCGCTCGGGGATCTCGGGGTGCATGCCGTTCGTCCACGCGTCGTCGCCGAGCGTGCGCGCCGCGAACTCGACGGTCTCCTCGACCGCCTGGCGCGCCCGCCCCAGGTCGACGCCGACGAGCTTCCCGTCGCGCTTGACCACGCGGCCGTTGACGAGCACGGTGTGGACGTCGGCCCGCTGCGCCTGGAAGGCGACGTGCCCGTACGGGTGCAGCACCGGGAACATGACCGGCGAGTCGTCGTTCTTGATCAGCACGACGTCCGCCTTCTTGCCCTCCTCGAGGCTGCCGATCAGCGCGTCGAGCCGCAGCGCCTTGCTGCCACCGCGGGTCGCCCAGTCGACCACCTGCTCCGCGCGCAGGTGGTGGTTGGTCACCGTCTCCTGCTTCGCGTGCGCCTCGAGGTGCTCGCGCGAGCGGTCGGCGCCGAGCGTGGCGCGCATGGCGCAGAACAGGTCGCCGCTCCACCAGACGCTGGTGTCCATCGAGAGCGACACCGGGATGTCGTGCTTGCGCAGGCGCCAGGTCGGCGGGTAGCCCTGGCCGGCGCTCTGCTCGCTCTCGGTGGAGACCGAGACCGAGCCGCCGGTCGCCGCGATGCGGTGGTAGGAGTCCTCCTCCAGCGTCGCGGCGTGCACGTAGATGTTCTCGGGCGTCATGAACCCGTGCTCGTGCATGAGCCGGATGCCGTCGTCGTTGGTGGCGCCCCACACGCCCGCGTGCGTGGTGACCGGCACGCCGAGCTCGCGCGCGACCTTGAACGCCTCCTGCTCGGGGAACGCCGGGTCGCCGGTGACGTCGAACGCCATCTGGAAGCCGAGCATGTCGTCGCCGCCGCTGAACCGCCGCTCGACGAAGCTGCGGAAGTCCGGCGATTTCGACCACTCCCAGGGGCCCTGCTGGAGGTTCCCGTAGGCCAGTACGAACCGGCCGGGAACGGCCTGCAGCGCGTCGACGGCGGCGTCCGCGTGGTCGACGGTCTGCAGACCGTGGGACCAGTCGACGGTCGTCGTCACGCCGGCGTCGAGCGACTCGATCGCGGACAGCATGTTGCCCGCGAAGATGTCCTGCGGGCGGAAGATCTTCCCCCACTCGAGGTAGAAGAAGACGAAGTACTGGGCCAGCGTCCAGTCCGCGCCGTAGCCGCGCAGCGCGGTCTGCCACATGTGCCGGTGCGTGTCGACCATGCCGGGCATGACGATGCCGTCCGACGCGTCGATCTCGTACGCGCCGTCCGGCACCTCGAGCCCGGGGCCGATCCCGGCGATCCGCTCGCCGACCACCAGGACGTCCGCGTCGTGCAGGACGTCGTGGCCGTCGTTCATGGTCAGCACCGTGCCTCGCCGGAACACGACCGGCCGGCCGGGCTCGATCTCGCTCATGCGCGTGGCCTCCTTCCCCGGGGACCCAGGCACCTTTCCAAGCGTGCCGGGTCCGGTCAAGCGGTCACGCGGCCAGGCCGAGCTCCTCCTCGTCGGCCGGCTCGAACTCGGCGGGGTGCATGACCTCGGCCGCGGGCTGGCGGAGAACGGTGACGGCGACCACGATCGCGACCGCGACGAGCGCTGCGCCGATGATGTACGCCACGTGATAGCCGGAGTTGAGCGCGGCGGCCGCCGTCTCGCCGTCGGCGAGACCGCTCGCGGTGCGGTCGGACGCGATCGTCGCCAGCACGGCCAGACCGAGCGCCCCGCCGACCTGCACCGACGTGTTGACCAGGCCCGAGGCCAGACCGGCGTCGCTCGGCGTGGCGCCCGACATCGCGAGCATCATCAGCGACGGGAACGCCAGGCCGGCGCCGAGACCGAGCAGCACCATCGGCGGCAGGAGGTCCTGCACGTAGGTCGCGTCGACCGGCGTGCGGGCGAACAGGAGCATGCTTGCGGCGAGCAGGGCCATGCTCGGGATCAGCGTCGTCTTCGGCCCGTAGCGCATGTTCACGCGCGCGGCGACGCGGAACGACATCGCGCCCATCGTCACCGTCGCGGGCAGGAACGCGAGGCCGACGTCGAGGGCGTCGTAGCCGAGGATGCGCTGCATGTAGAGGGCGCCGAGGAAGAACATCCCGAACATCCCGACCACGAGCAGGGCCTGGATCAGGTTCGCCCCGGAGACGTTGCGCGAGTGGAAGAGCCGGAGCGGCATCAGCGGGTTGGCGATGCGCGCCTGGCGCATGACGAACGCGGCGAGCAGCGCGAGCGCGACCGCGCCGAGGCCGAGCGTCTGGGTCGAGCCCCAGCCCCGGTCCTCGACCTCGAGGATCGTGTAGACGAGCAGCATCAGGCCGCCGGTGAGCAGCACGGCGCCGGGGAGGTCGGCGCCCTTCTCGATGCCGATGCCGCGCGAGTCGTCGACCAGCCGCAGCGCGGCCAGCGCGGTCGCGACGCCGATCGGCAGGTTCACGAAGAAGATCCAGTGCCAGTTGATCGCCTCGGTGAGCGCGCCGCCGACGAGCAGGCCGATCGACCCGCCTGCGACCGCGACGAACGTGTAGACGCCGATCGCCTTCGCCTGCTCCCGCTGCTCGGGGAACATCGTCACGATCATGCCGAGGATCACGGCCGAGGTCAGCGCCCCGCCGACGCCCTGGACGAACCGGGCGCCGATCAGCATCGCCTGGCTCTGCGCCAGGGCGCACGCGAGCGAGGCGGCGGTGAAGACCGCGAGCCCGATCAGGAAGATGCGCCGCTGGCCGATCAGGTCGCCGAGGCGGCCGGCGAGCAGGAGCAGCCCGCCGAAGGCGATCAGGTAGGCGTTGACCACCCAAGCCAGGTTGCTCTGGGAGAAGGAGAGGTCGTCCTGGATCGAGGGCAGCGCGACGTTCACGATCGTCGCGTCGAGGACGATCATGAGCATGCCTACGCAGAGCACGTACAGCGCCATCCAGCGCCGGCGGTCGTTCGTCTGAGAAGTCATCGCGGTCGATGGTCGCGAGCCCGGCGGAACCCTCCAAGCGGGGGTTCCACCAAGGCCGGGGTTCGGCGAGCCGTACCCACGACCTGAGTTAGGCCACAGTGAGCCGGAGCCTCGACCTACGGCTGCGTCAGCGAGCGCGTCACCCGCGACGGCGTGTAGATCCGCGTGTCGGCCAGCGTCGATCCGGCCTCAGTCGAGAGGCGTCGCGTCGCGAGCGTGGCCGAGGTGTCCGGGTCGAAGTAGACCTCGGTCACCACGGTGCCGGGGTGCGTCCCGCGCGCGAGTCGGAGCATCGCGGCCGGCAGTGAGGGGTCGTCGGTGGGACGCTCGAAGTCGTTGCCGATCGTCATCCGCTCGCGCAGGCGCCCGGATCCGTCACGCGGGCGAGCGCCTCGCCGACGTGCTCGCGCAGCTCCTTCGAGGCGGCGAGCTCCTCGATGCGGTCGTACTCGGCATCGGTCAACGATCGCGAACAGCCACGCCCGCGCAGCCTGCTCGCCGCGCCCGCGGAACTGCCGGCGATCCTCGAAGGCGACCGCGAACGTCTCCGCGAGGAGGTCGACCGCGACGTCCGACGCGTAGGTGCGGCGCACGAAGGCGAGCATCGCCTCCGCGTGCCGGTCGTACAGCCGGGAGTGTCATCACCGTTCAACGGTCTGAGCATGTACCTCCGTAGGCGGTCGAGTCACAGTTCTTGTGACGACACAGGCGCATGCGGTAGCGTCGCGACCCTCACGACGCAACGGGGAACCCGGTGGGAATCCGGGGCTGACGCGCAGCGGTGTGGGTGACGATCGAGCCGTGGTTCCACTGAGCCGCTCCGGCTTGGGAAGGAAGCTCGAGAGGACGAGCCCGAGCCCGAACATCCGGTCGTGGGGTCCATTTCCGTCCCGCGCTCGGACAAGGAGCCCCTCATGCAGGTTGTCTCTCCCGCTCGCCGCCTGGTCGCGGCGTGTGCCACCGTCGCGCTGCTCGCGCCCGCAGCGGTCCAGGCCGCCCCGCAGCAGGAGGTCGCCGACAGCGTCGCCGCAGGCGCCGCCTGGCTGCGCACCCAGCAGAACCCCGCCACCGGCGAGCTGACCGGCTTCGGCGGCGACTACGCGCTGTCGGCGCTGTCCGCGGCGGGCGTCCACCCCGCGGACGTGCACGCCGCGGGCCCGTCGGCGCAGGACCACTACGCGGGCGTGTGGGCGGCGCAGACCACGCCGACCGCGACCGGGATCCTGTTCGGCCACGCCGCCGGGATCGACGTGCAGCGGCTGTCGGCCTCGACCAACCTCATCGCGCTGCTGGCCGCCGCCTACAACCGCAGCGGCGAGCTCGAGGGCTCGTTCGCCAACGGCGCCACCAACACCACGGCGTTCAGCGCGCTCGCGCTCGCCCGCGTCGGCGCTCCCGCGCCGGTGCTCGGGCGGATCAACGCGTACCTGCGCGGCCAGCAGCACACCGACGGCGGCTGGAACTTCGGGCGCGTGACGACCGACGCCCAGCGGGCGGCGGCGAGCGGCGTCGACATCACCGGCGCGGTGCTCGCCGCGCTCTGCGAGACCGGGGCGACCGCCAACGACCCCGACGTGCGCGCCGGCCTGTCGTTCCTCGAAGGCCGCCAGGACCCGGCCACCGGCGGCTTCGGCAATGTCGACTCGACGGCATGGGCGATCTCCGGCCTGAACGGCTGCGGGATCGACCCGCAGGGCGGGCGCTTCACGACGTCGGCGTCCCGGACTCCTTTCGACCATCTGCTCTCGCAGCAGGACCCGAGCGGGGCGTTCCTGTTCGCGGGCGCGCCGAACCTGTACTCGACCCAGAACGCGGTCCGGGCGCTGGCCGGCGAGAGCTTCTCGGCCGACCCGCCGCGCCGCGCGTCGGCGACCGACCCGCGCCTGCGCCCGGTGCCGGTGGTCGCGGACGGGACCGCGA
>JBKOYW010000229.1:0-3383 GCA_046744275.1 Actinomycetota bacterium | reverse complement strand
CAATGATGCGCGCGTGCTGACGGGCTCGGGCTCCAGGATCGTCGCGACGGCGTTGGTCGCGAGCGCGGTCGCCGCCTGGCTGATCCTCACCAGCGGGCACGAAGAAACGGCCGTGCGCACGCTGACACTCACGCTCGTCCTCAGCTGGTCGTTCATCGGAGCGGGGCTCGTCGCCCGCGCGCGCTCTCACGGCCGCTTCGGCTCGCTGATGTGCGCGGTCGGCCTCGCGCTGTACCTCACCGCGCTCGGCGACGCCAACGCCTCGATCCCGTTCACCGTCGGCATGATCGTCGCGGGCATCTGGATCGGGATCCTCGTGCACGCGCTCGTCGCGTTCCCGACCGGCCGGCTCGGTTCGCGCGCCGCGGTCGCGACCGTCGTCGCCGCCTACGCGATCGTCACGATCGGACAGCTCGCCGTGCTGCTGTTCTACGACCTCGCCGCCGATTGCCCGGAGTGTCCGGACAACGCCGTGCTCATCACCGTGGACGACACCGCGTCCTCGGTGATGGACGCGGCCGTCAGCACCGTCGGCGCGCTGATCGGCCTGGCGGTCGTGGTCGAGCTCGCGCGCCGTTGGCGCTCGGCGTCCGGCCCGCTGCGGCGGGCCCTCGCGCCGGTCGTGGCGACGGGCGGGGCGGCAATCGCGACCATCGCACTGCTCTATGCCAGCTACGTCGTCGCGCCCGGGCTGAGCGACCTCCTGTCCTGGCTCGCGCTCGCGCTGCTCGGCGCGTTCCCGTTCGCCTTCCTTGCCGGCCTGCTGCGCATGCGGCTCGACCGCGCCGCGGTCGGCCAGCTCGTCGTCGAGCTCGGCGACACGCCCCCGGAGGGCCGGCTGCGCGACGCGCTGAGCCGCGCCCTGCATGACCCGCAGCTCAGCGTCGCGTACTGGCGGCCCGAGACGCATGACTTCGTCGACGGCAGCGGGCGGGCGGTCACTCTCCCGCAGGACGGCGAGCAGCAGGCGGCCAGCGTGATCGAGCGCAGCGGTGAGCCGGTGGCCGCGCTGATCCACGATGCGTCGCTGGCGCAGGATCCGGAGCTGGTCGAGGCGGTCGCCGCGGCGGCGGGCCTGGCGCTCGAGAACGAGCGCCTCGAGGCCGCGCTGCGCGCGCGACTCGAGGATCTGCGCGCCTCGCGCGCCCGCATCGTCGAGGCGCAGGCGACCGAGCGGCGTCGCCTGGAGCGCAACCTCCACGACGGCGCCCAGCAGCGGCTCGTCGCGGTCGCGCTCGAGCTGGGCCTGGTGGAGGCACGGCTCGAGGCCAACCCGGCACGCGACATCCTCACGCAGGCCCGCAGCGAGCTCGGCCTGGCGATCGACGAGCTGCGCGAGATCGCCCGCGGCATCCACCCTGCGCTGCTCACCGACCGCGGGCTCGGCGCCGCGCTCGAGCCCCTCGCGGCGCGCACGCCGCTCCCGGTGACCGTCGAGCTCGACCTCGGCGAAGGTCGGCTGGCCGACGCGGTCGAGGAGGCCGGCTACTACGTCGCGGCAGAGGCCCTGACCAACGTCGTCAAGTACGCGCGCGCGAGCGAGGCGATCATCCGCGTGACCCGTGGGCCCAGTTTCGCGGTCATCGAGGTCGCCGACGACGGTGCCGGTGGCGCGGACCCAGCACGCGGCTCCGGGCTGCGCGGCCTCGCGGATCGCGTCGAGGCGCTCGACGGGCGGCTCGACGTCCTCAGCCCGCGGGGCGGCGGCACGCGCGTGCGGGCGACGCTCCCGACGTAGGGCTCGGGCCGTGACCGAACGTCCTCGGGTCGCCGTCGTCATGGGCGGGCTGATGCTGGTGATGCTGCTCGCATCGCTCGACCAGACGATCGTGTCCACCGCCCTGCCCACGATCGTCCGCGAGCTCGGCGGGCTGACGCACCTCTCCTGGGTCGTGACCGCGTACCTGCTCGCGGTCACCGTGGTCACGCCGCTCTACGGCAAGCTCGGCGACCTCTACGGCCGCAAGGTCGTGCTGCAGGCCGCGCTCGTGATCTTCCTCGTCGGCTCGGCGCTCTGCGGGCTCGCCCAGGGCATGACCGAGCTGATCGCGTTCCGCGCGATCCAAGGCCTCGGGGGCGGCGGGCTGATGGTCAGCGCCCAGGCGGCGATCGGCGACGTCGTGGCGCCGAGCGAGCGCGGCAAGTACACGGGCCTGTTCGGGGCGGTCTTCGGGGTCTCGAGCATCGCCGGCCCGCTCATCGGCGGTTTCCTCACCACCCACATCTCGTGGCGCTTCATCTTCTACGTCAACCTCCCGCTGGGAGCCGCAGCGTTCGTCGTCCTGGCCGCGGTGCTGCCCAGCGTGGCCGAGCGGCGCAGGCACGACATCGACTACCTCGGGACGGGTCTGCTCGCCCTCGGGCTCAGCGCGCTGATCCTGCTGACGACGCTCGGCGGCAACACGTACGCGTGGGGCTCGCCGCAGATCGTGGGAATGGGCGTCGTCGCGGTCGTCGCGCTCGCGGCGCTGATCCGGGTCGAGAGCCGCGCGGCCGAGCCGATCCTGCCGCTCTCGCTGTTCCGCAACCGCGTGTTCGTGGTGTGTAGCGCGGTCGGCCTGATCGTGGGGTTCGCGCTGTTCGGCGCGCTGACCTACCTGCCGCTGTTCCAGCAGGTCGTCCGCGGGCTGAGCCCGACCGCCTCCGGCCTGCAGTTGCTGCCGGTCATGGGCGGGCTGCTGGTGTCCTCGGTCGTCTCGGGCCGGATCATCACCCGCACCGGCCGCTACAAGGCGTTCCCGATCGCCGGCACCGCGATCGCCGCGTTCGGCATGTACCTGCTGTCGTCGCTCGACGCCACGACCGGCAGCGGCGTCGCGGCTCTGCACATGCTCGTGCTCGGGCTCGGCCTCGGCCTGGTGATGCAGGTGCTGGTGCTCGCGACGCAGAACGCGGTGTCCTATGAGCAGCTCGGCGTCGCCACCTCCGGCGCCACGCTGTTCCGTTCGATCGGCGGCTCGCTGGGGACCGCGATCCTCGGCGCGATCTTCACCGCGCGGCTGACCGCGGAGCTCCCGCCGGGAGCGTCGCCGGACGACCCCGCCTACATCCCGGCGTTCACCGACGCGATGGACGACGTGTTCCTCGTCGCGACCGGCGTCGTGCTGCGAGGCCACGCCGACGGGCCGCGCCGTGCGCGATCGCCTGGTCGCCGCGCGCACCGACTGCCTGCGCGAGCTCGTCGCCGACTGGGAGCCCGCGCGCAATCCGGAGCTCGACCCGCTGCTGCGGCGCCTGGCCGAGGAGCTCGCGACGCCGTCGCGCTCCGGCGTCACGGCCGCCAGCGGGCGGTGAGCTCGCGCGCCGCCGTCCAGCGCTCGCGCTCTCGCGAGCGCTCCTCGGCCGCCAGCGCGGGCTCGGCGACGAGGTCGGCGGCGATCTCC
>JBKOYW010000085.1:0-4893 GCA_046744275.1 Actinomycetota bacterium | reverse complement strand
GAAGACGGCAAACGAGATTGCCTACGAGGTCTCGTGGGCTCGGAGATGTGTATAAGAGACAGGCGCGGGGACGCGCGTGCTGCTCGACCACGAGCTCGACCGCCGCGGCATCACACCCGACGTGATCTCCGGGTATGGGCGGGAGGAGCACACGCACCTCGCCGTCGCCGCCGCGGTCGCTGCGGGCCGCGCCGACGCGGGCCTCGGCGTGATGGCCGCGGCGCGCGCGTTCGAGCTCGACTTCGTGCCGGTCACGCGCGAGCCCTACGACCTCGTGCTCGCCACCGAGACGCTCGAGGACCCCGTGACGGCGCCACTGTGGGCGCTGCTCGATGAGCCTGCGTTCCGGACCGCCGTCGAGGCGCTCGGCGGCTACGGCACCGAGGAGATGGGCCGCCGGATCCGCTAGAACGGCTCGCCGGTCGGTGAACTGCCACGCTCGAGGCGCACATACGGAATGCGCGTCGTGGCGGAGGCAGCAGCACTGAGCGCCAACGCAGCCCGCGACGAGAGACCCGTGCTCTCGGCGCCACCGGGCGGGCGGACAGGGCATGCGCCGGTGCGGCTCCCCGCACCCACATGCTGGTGATATCCCCGATGCGGCGGCGCCCGCGCGTCTCGATACTCAGTACATGCCCGCCGAGGACCTAGCGCTCCCCTCGCTCGACCTTCGTGTGCTTGCGCGCCGGGCCGCCGTGCCTGCTGCTGCCGCCGCCGCGCTGGTCGCTGCGGTGCTGGTCCTCGGCGGGCCGTTGGAGACGTTCGCCGACGCCGTCCGCCGCGCGATCGACGCCGATCCCGTCTGGGTGGTCGCCGCGGCCGCCTTCGAGCTGCTCTCGTTCGCGGGCTACATCGCGCTGCTGTGGCTGGTCGGCAACCGGGCATCGGCGCGGCTGGGTCTTCGAGAGAGCGCCGAGATCACGCTCGGTGGCGCCGCCGCGACCCGCCTGCTCCCCACGGCGGGCGCCGGAGGCGCCGCGATGACGCTGTGGGCGCTGCGCCGCTCGGGCATGGGCACGCGCCGCGCCGCCGGCACGCTCCTGACCTTCCTCGTGATCGTCTACGCCGTCTTCATGGGCGCGCTGGCGCTGTCTGGCACCGTGCTGACGTTGCATGGCATCGGTCCCGTCGCGCTGACCGCGCTCCCGGCCGCGCTTGGCGCCGCGGTCATCCTGCTGGCGCTGGGCGCCGCGACGTGGATGCCGACCGAGGGCACCGGCCGCCTGCGCACCGCTGGCGCGGTCCTCGGCGGCGCGGTCCGCGACGCGATCGAGCACGTCCGCTCCGCCGATCCGCGCCTGCTGGGCGCGTTCGCGTGGTGGGGCTTCGACATGGCCGTCCTCTACGGGATGCTGAACGCGTTCGGCACGGCGCCGCCGTTCTCGGTCGTCGTGCTCGCGTACTTCCTCGGGCAGATCGCCAACACCGTGCCGGTGCCGGGCGCCGCCAGCGGCGGGCTGGTGGGCGTGCTGCTGGCGTTCGGCGTCGGCGCCGACCTGGCGATCGTCTCTGTTCTCGCCTACCGCGCGATGGCGATCTGGATCCCGGCGCCGATCGGCCTCGTCGCGCTTGGCAAGCTGCGCCAGACGATGGCGCGCTGGGCGCGTGAGGACGCCGAGCCCGTCGAGGCCGAGGTCGAGTTCGAGGTGGAGGTCGTCCGGCCGCGCCCGTGCGAGGGCCGGCAGGCGTGGCGGCCGCTCGAAGTCCCCGCAGCGGCATGAGCGCGCGGCGGCCCCCGGTCGCGCTGCTGGCGATCGCCCTGGCAGCGGCGGTCGGCTTCGCGCTGAGCACAGCAGGCGTCATCGAGCTGCCCGACCTCGAAGCCGCGCTCACCGACCTCTCCGACACGCTCGGCGCCTGGACCTACGCGATGGTCGGCGCGCTCGCCTTCCTGGAGACGGGCGCGTTCGTCGGGCTGGTCGCGCCGGGTGAGACCGCGGTCGTGCTCGGTGGCGTCGTCGCGGCGCAGGGCGAGGTCAACTTCGTGGCGATGCTGCTGCTCGTCTGGGTCGCCGCCGCGGCGGGCGACCTGGCCAGCTTCGTGCTCGGCCGCCGCCTCGGACGGCGGTTCCTGGTGAGTCGCGGTCCGCGCTTCGGCGTGACGGCGCCGCGGCTGGCGCGGGTCGAGGGCTTCTTCGACCGGCACGGCCCGAAGGCGATCCTCGTCGGCCGCTTCGTCGGGATCGTCCGCGCTGTGGCGCCGTTCCTCGCCGGCTCCTCCGGGATGCGGCTGCGCGCCTTCCTGCCGTGGAGCATCCTCGGTACGGCGGCGTGGGCCACCACCTTCACGCTCGTCGGCTACGTCTTCCACCGCTCGTTCAGCGCCGCCGCCGACTACGTGACGCACGGCGCCTTCGCGCTTGCGGTCGTCGCAGCGGTCGCGCTGGCATGGCGCGCGCACCGTTTGCAACGATCTGTGGCGTGACGACGCCCGCCGAGCTCGCCAGCGACCCCGACGAGCGCGGCGACGAGATCGTCTCCGTCCTGGCCGACGCGTTCGGCGAGCTGATCGAGGCCGACTCCCGCGCGTTCCGGCGCAAGTTCCGCAAGATGGCGGCCTCACCGTTCGCGTTCTACCGCGGCAGCGCGCCGCTGTTCTACGCGGACGTGGCGCGGCTCGACGACCCGTGGGCGGACGAGCGCACGAGCCACGTGTGGATCCAGGGCGACCTGCACGCCGAGAACTTCGGCACCTACATGGACTCGGCGGGGATCCTCGTGTTCGACGTCAACGACTTCGACGAGGCCTACGTCGGCCACTTCACGTGGGATCTGCGGCGGATGGCCGCCAGCCTGGCGCTGCTGGGGTTCGCCAAGGCGCTGTCCGACGACGCGATCGAGCGGATGATCTCCGCGTATGGGCGGGCGTACCTCGACCAGGTGCGGGCGTTCGCGACCGGCGGTCGCGACAGCGAGTTCCGCCTGACGCTCGACAACACCGATGGCGTGCTGCACGAGGTGCTGCTGCAAGCGCGGCTCGAGACGCGCGTGGCGCTGCTGGATGCGACGACGATGGTCGAGGGGGCCGAGCGGCGCTTCGCGTCGGCTCCGGGCGTGCGGCGGCTGGAGGATGACGAGCGGGAGGAGGTGGAAGCCGCGTTCGCGGCGTATCTCGACACGATCCCCGAGATCAAGCGCCAGCACAGCGTGTCGTATGCGGTCAAGGACGTGGTTGGGCGTGCCGGGTTCGGCATCGGCTCGGCCGGCCTCCCGGCCTACAGCCTGCTCGTGGAGGGGCGCACGCAGGCGCTCGAGAACGACGTCGTGCTCTCGATGAAGCAGGGCAACGTGGCGGCGGCGAGCCGGGTTGTCCCGGACCGGCCGGTCGAGCGGTACTTCGAGCACCAGGGGCACCGGACCGCTGTGAGTCAGCGCGCTCTGCAGGCGCACGCCGACCCGTGGCTGGGGTGGTGCGAGTTGCGCGGCGTCGGGCAGGTCGTGGCGGAGGTGTCGCCGTACGAGGCCGACATCGAGTGGGACCAGGTGTCCGATCTCGACGAGGTGCTGGACCTGCTCCGGTACCTGGGGGAGGCGACGGCCAAGGTCCACTGCGTGTCGGATGCGGGCAGCGAGCAGACGCTGGTGGACTTCCAGACCGAGGAGGCGATCATGGTGGTGGTCGACGGCCGGGAGAACGAGTTCGCGGACGACCTCGTGGCGTTCGGCCGCGAGTACGGCGACCTCGCGCGCGACGACCACCGGCGCTTCGTCGACGCGTTCCGCAACGGACGCATCCCGGGGGTGCCGGCGGACTGACGATGGGCGGGGTCAGGCTGATCGCGCCGCTGCTCCTGGCGGCGGCGGGCGCGGCGGTCGTCGTCGCGCTCCTGGAGAACGCGGGCGGCGACTTCGGCGCCTGGCCGGAGTGGCGGGCGATCGCCGTCCCGGCCGCAGGCTTCGCGGTGCCCGCGGTGTTGAGCGGCTGGATCGCTCGCCGCGACGGGGTGGCGGAGGCGGTCTTCTGGGCGATCGCCTGCGCGGCGCTCCAGCTCGCCCTCGTGCTCGGGGTGGGGTTCGTCGCGCTCGGGCTCGGGCCTGAGTAGTCGGGCGAACGTCAACTGCGCTGGGTAGGGGAGGTGGCGGTGCATTTCCCCCCAAATTCGCGCCGCGGCGGCGCCATTGGGGACTTCGGCACCCATACGGTGCGTTTCTCCCCAGCGGTCGCGGGGGCGCGCGGAATTGGGGAGAAAGGCACCCCTCCGACCCTCCCTCAATGCCGCAGTTGACGTTCGCCGGCGCAACAACGGCGCTCAGTCGGCGCGCTGAGCGCGCAAGAGAGTGTCGACCTGCTCCTGCTTGCGCATGATCATGTGCTCGAGCCGGTGCTCGAGCGCCTCGGAGTCGCCGGTGTGGCCGGTGGCCGGGATCGTGTCCTGCAGCGCCTCGATCGCCTCGGTCTCGAGCTCGACGAGGCGGGAGACGATCCCGTCGCCGTCGCTCGGGAGGTCGAAGCCGGTGATGTTGTCGATCGGCTTGCCACCGAGCGTGACGATCTTCTCGACGAGCCGGCGGGAGTCGGCGAGGTCGGCCTCGGCGAAGCGCCACAGCAGCTCGGCGACTCCGAGGTACTGGAACCCGGTGATCGAGCCGGCGGCCATCGTGAAGGCGGCAGCCGAGCGGAGTTGGAGCGGGAGCGCCTTGCCCAGGCGCTCCAGGGCGAGGTCGACGTCGAGCGGGTCCTTGTCCATGGTCGGCGGTGATACCCAAGAGGGCGAATCTTCACCACCGGCCGGTTCCCCGGTGGGGCGAGGCGCCGCTCCCCAACGACGCCTCGCCCGGTCGGGACCCTCGAGCTACGGAGCGGCGACCCCGCCGGTCTCGGCGACGGGCGCCTCGGCGGGCGCGGCGGCCTCGGCCGCCGGAGCCTCGGCGGCGGCCGCGGGAGCCTCGGCC
>JBKOYW010000199.1:0-18437 GCA_046744275.1 Actinomycetota bacterium | reverse complement strand
ACAAACGACCTCACCCAGACCGCGCTCGGCTTCAGCCGCGACGACGTCGAGTCCAAGTTCGTGCCCACCTACATGGAGCGCAAGATCATCGACCGCTCGCCGTTCGAGACGATCGACAAGCCCGGCGTCGGGTGGCTGGTGCGGTTGGCGGCGTGGGTCGGCCGCGAGGCGCACCCGGAGCTCAAGCTCGGGATCTGCGGCGAGCACGGCGGGGACCCGGAGTCGATCGACTTCTTCCACATGGCCGGCCTCGACTACGTGTCCTGCTCGCCGTTCCGCGTCCCGATCGCGCGCGTGGCCGCCGCTCAGGCGCAAATTGCACATTCTTCGTGACAGCTGACGGCGCGGTCCGTCGCGGCGGTCACAATTGAGGGCGTGCTCGTCGCCGACGACTACCGCGCCCGCATCGAGGTCTGGGAGGAGACCCACCTCTCGCCGCTCGCCGCGCGCTCATACCCGGCCGAGCGCGCGCGCGAGGAGGCCGACTGCGGGCTGCGCACCCCGTTCCAGCGCGACCGCGACCGGATCGTGCACTCGAAGGCCTTCCGGCGGCTGAAGCACAAGACCCAGGTGTTCGTCGCGCCCGAGGGCGACCACTACCGCACCCGGCTCACCCACACGCTCGAGGCGACCCAGATCTCCCGCACCGTCGCGCGGGCGCTGCGGCTCAACGAGGACCTCACGGAGGCCATCGGGCTGGGGCACGACGTCGGCCACCCGCCGTTCGGGCACATCGGCGAGGCGGTGCTCGACGCGTGCGGTCGCGAGCGGTTCGGGCGCGGGTTCCGCCACAACGAGCACTCGCTGCGAGTGGTCGAGCGGCTCGAGTCGCTCAACCTGACCGCCGCGGTGCGGGACGGCATCCTGCGTCACTCGAGCGGCGCCGGCGAGCCGGCCACGCTAGAGGGGAAGATCGTCCGGCTCGTGGACCGGATCGCCTACATCAACCACGACATCGACGACGCGCTGCGTGCGGGAGTGCTGGAGCCCGAGGCGCTGCCCGGCGAGGAGATCGCGATCCTGGGGGAGACCGGCTCGGCGCGGATCGACCGCCTCGTGCACGACCTGGTCGAGCACTCCGAGCGGGCGGGGGACATCGTGCAGGGCGACGAGGTCGGCGCCGCGATGCTGCGGCTGCGAACGTTCATGTTCGAGCGCGTCTACCTCGGCCCGACGGCGCGCGCCGAGCACGCGAAGATCGAGCGCGTACTGCGCGGGTTGTTCGACTGGTACTGCGAGCACCCCGACGAGCTGCCTGGGAGCGATTCCCTCGCCGACCGCGTGATCGACTGGCTGGCAGGGATGACCGACCGCTACGCGATCCGCGCCTGGACCGAGCGCTTCGTGCCGCAGGGCCTCGCCGTCTGATGGCCCGCTACACGCAGGACTCCCGCGAGCGGGTCCGCGACGCGGTCGACTTCGAGGAGCTGGTCGGCGCGCGAACCGAGCTGAAGCGGTCGGGCGTGCGACGTCTGCAGGGGCTGTGCCCGTTCCACGAGGAGCGGACACCGTCGTTCGGCATCGATCCCGTCGAGAAGCTCTACCACTGCTTCGGCTGCGGAGCGGGTGGTGACGTCTTCTCGTTCGTGATGGAGACCGAGGGGCTCGACTTCGCGGGGGCGCTCGAGTCGCTCGCCGACCGCTACGGGGTCCAGCTCGAGCGCGAGGCGGAGGACCCGCGGGAGGCGGCGAGGCGCGAGGCGCGCGACCGGTTGCTGGCGCTGCTCGAGCGCACGGCCGCCTACTACGTGCGCGTGCTGTGGGAGTCGCCGGAGGCCGCCCCCGCGCGCGAGTACCTGACCGGGCGGGGGCTGGAGGAGGGGGCGTTGCGCGAGTTCCGCGTGGGCTTCTCCCCGGGCGCGTATGACCGGGTGGTGGCCGCGTCGGCGGGGGCCGGGTACAGCGTCGATGAGCTGCTGGCGTGCGGGCTCGCTCAGGAGCGGCGAGACGGCCGCGGCGTGATCGACCGCTTCCGCGGCCGGATCATGTTCCCGCTGTGCGACGAGCGCGGGCGGGTGCTCGGGTTCGGGGCGCGCGCTCTCCGCCCCGACGACCGCCCGAAGTACCTCAACTCGTCCGACAACGCGGTGTTCCACAAGAACGAGGTGCTGTACGGGCTCGACTTGGCGCGCCCCGCGGCGGCGCGCGCCGGCAGGGTGGTGCTCGTCGAGGGCTACACCGACGCGGTGGCCTTGCGCCAGGCGGGCGTGGCAGAGGTGGTCGGCTCGATGGGAACGGCCTTGACCGAGCGGCAGGTCTCCGCGCTCGCCAAGGTCGCCCCGACGGCGCTGTTCTGCCAGGACCCGGACGCGGCGGGGCAGGAGGCGGTCTCGCGCAGCGTCACCGCGCTGCGCGACGTCAACCGCGCCCGTGCGGGTCGCGCGGTCGAGTTCCGGATCGTGCGGCTGCCGCCCGGCTCCGATCCCGCCGACGTCGTCCAGCGCGATGGCGGCGACGCGATGCGGGCGCTGCTCGGGCGCGCGGTCCCGATCGCGCGGTTCGAGGTCGAGCGGGCGCTGGAGCGGGGGGACACCACGACCGCCGAGGGACGGGACCGCGTGCTCGCCGAGGCCGCGGCCGCGATCCGGCCGCTACCGCCGAGCGTGCTGCGCGAGGAGCTGGTCCAGCTGGTCGCGGGCCGGCTGGGACTGTCCGACAGCCTCGTGGCCAGCGCGCTCGCCGCGCCCTCGCGGCGCCCGATCATCGAGCGCCCGGCCTCCAACGGCGCCCGGGCAGCGCTCGACCGCCGCGAGCAGACCGAGCGCGCGTTCCTCGCGTACTGCCTCGCGCTGCCGGACGAGGGGGAGCAGCGGCTGGCCGACGCCGACCTCGACGATCTCTTCTCCGCCCCCGCGACCCGCCGCGCAGCCGAGTACCTGCGCGGCCGCCTGCGCTCCCCGGCCGGAGAGCTCCCGGCGGGAGACGAGGCGCTCGCCCGGCTCGTCGCCGAGCTCGTGATCCGCGCGGGGGAGCTCGAGGCGACGCCCGCCAAGCTCGAGCTCGAGGCCCTCCAGCTCGACCTCCACAACCTCGATCGCCGCATCGCGACCGCCCGCACCGAGGGCCACGAGCGCATCGGCGAGCTCGCGCGCGAGCGCCAGCAGGTGCTCGACGCGATCCGTCACCGGCTGAGCTAGCGCGGCCGGAGCACGATGCCGCTGCGCTGATCCCTCGGGCTCGTGATCTCGACGATCACGTCGCCGTAGATCGTCCACGCGGTGGCCTGCCGCGGCGCGGGAGCCGACGCGTGAGCCGGCCCGGCCACGGCGAGCACGACGGCGAAGGCCATGACGGTGAGGAGCGTGCGGACGAGCAGGTAGCGAGACATCGGGAGCCTTTCGCTGGTGGGGTTGCACCTGTCATCGCGGGAGACCCCCGCCCGCGCGCGGAGGTTGGCTCGTTGCCCCGAATCCGTCCGCCACACGAACTAGTGTTCGTGTCATGGAGGCGGCCTGGCTGGCATCGCAACTCGAGGCAGGGCGCTCGATCGAGTCGATCGCGCGCGAGACCGGCCGCGCCCCATCGACGGTCGCCTACTGGGTCAACAAGCACGGCCTGAGCTCCCAGCACGCGCCCCGGCACCGTGCGAAGGGCGGCTTGACCCGCGAGCAGCTCGAGCCGCTCGTCGCCGCTGGGCTCCCGATCCGCGCGATGGCTGAGCAGCTAGGGGTGAGCTATACGACCGTGCGGCATTGGCTTGGCCGCTACGAGCTCACCACCGCTCGTGCTGCGCGCCTCGCGGTCACGTCCGCTGCTCGTGAAGCCGGTGCCGACACGGCGGTCGCCGACTGTCCGCGCCACGGCGCTTCGACGTTCGGTCGCACCGCGTCAGGGCGTTACCGGTGCCTGCGTTGCCGTTCCGAGGCGGTGAGCGATCGCCGCCGTCGGGTGAAGCAGCGGCTCATCGAGGCGGCCGGCGGCCGGTGCATCCTCTGCGGCTACGATCGCTCGCCGGCCGCACTCCAGTTCCACCATGCGACGCCCGCCGACAAGGCGTTCAGCATCGCTCAGGGCGGCGTCACTCGCTCGCTGGACAGGGCGCTCGCGGAGGCCCGGAAGTGCGTCTTGCTCTGCGCGACGTGTCATGCAGAGGTCGAGGCAGGTGTCGCTACACTCCCGGAAACCGCTGCCGATTAGTCTTCACGGGTAGCTCATTCCGGGGTAGCTCAATTTGGCAGATGCGTCCGGCTGTTAACCGGAAGGTTGTGGGTTCGAGTCCCACCCCCGGAGCTGCTTCTAGCGTTGAAACCCGCGGCCTCCGGTGATCCGGGGGCCGTCGTCGTTAGGGGAGGTTTCGCCACCGGCGTTCGATCGCGCTGGTACGGTCGCGCCGGGATGGAGCCCGCCACCGCCGAGACGTCCGCAACGCGCGCCGCGCGGCCCGGCAACGTGCACGGACGGATGACGGCGCTGACGTTGTTCACGCCGATCCGGCCGCAGTGGCTCCACTTCCTCAGGACGGGGTTCTGGCTCGCCAAGTACGTGCCGCTCGCGCCGCGGCACATCCTCCAGTTCAACTTCATCAAGTTCGTCCGCTGGTCGATCGTGCGCCTGCCCGGCGAGAAGCTCAACTACGCGTACCTGCTGTTCGAGAGCAACTTCGACGGGCCTTGGGAGCACTACATCGACGCGTTCGCGTACGTCATCCCGCGCGACATCCGGATCACGTGGGGCCGCGGCATCAACTTCCCCGGGCCGCCGCCGTCCGAGCCGCTGAAGGCGTGGATCGCGCGCAACAGCATGGAGGGCGGCACGTACTACTGCGCGCACCCCGACGCGAGCACGCGCATGATCAAGAGCGCGCTCTACGTCCGTGAGCGTCTCGCGGCGCTCACAAAGGACGCCGACCGGCTCGGTCCCGACGAGTTCAAGGCCGCGTACGAGCGCTTCCTCACCGACGTCCAGGGACATGTCTGAGCGGCGCAACCGCGTCGGCGGCGCGTACGCGCTCACCGTCTTCACGCCGATCATCGCCGGCCACGAGGACGAGCTCCGCGCCCACATCGACAACCTGCCGCTCGGGCCCGACAGCCCGCTCGCCAGGCTCGACCGCCTCCACGTCGCCCGCATCCAGATCTTCGACGAGCTCGTCTACCAGGGGCCGCCGCAGAAGCCGGACCGGCTCGCCTCCAAGCAGCTGCTGTTCACGAACACGTTCGATGGCGACCTCGACCCCTACCTGGACGAGCTGTGCGAGCGGATCGGGCCGGAGGCGGACCGGTGGTGGGGCCACTGCGTCGGCTACCCCGGAACCCGCGACCGGCAGGCGTTCAAGCGCTATATCCGCCGCCACAAGGTCGACACGAGCCTGGTCGCGTCGGCCTTCCCGAACGCCACGGTGCACGAGATCCGCCACGCCCTCGAGCTGCGCGAGCGCGTCGCGGCGTTCGCCGCCGAGGCCCAGGGGCTCGACGCCGACACCCTGCAGCAGCGCTTCGCCGCGTTCGTAGGCGTGGGCTGATGCTGCGCTGCGGTCGCCCGGCGAACCTGCCCCAGCGCGGCTTCGCGCCCGCCGACGTCGACCTCGCCGACATCCAGGGCAACGTGCTGCGCGGCTACACGTACCCCGTCGCCGCGTACCTGTTCCTGCGCATCGACGACGCCGACGACGCACGGGCGCTGATGCAGCGGATGCTGCCCCAGGTCGCGACCGCCGAGCCGTGGAACGGACACGCGCCGGAGACCGCCATGCACGTCGCGCTCACCTACTCGGGGCTCGAGGCGCTCGGGCTGCCGCGCGCCATCCTCGACTCGTTCCCCGACGTCTTCCGCGGGGGCATGGCGGCCCGCGCCGACCGCCTGGGCGATCGCGGACCCAGCGCGCCCGAGCACTGGGAGCCGGGCCTCGGCACCGGCGAGGCGCACGTGCTCGTGACCGTGTACGCGATCGACAACGAGCGCCTGGAACACGCCCGCCAAGCGCTCAAGGGCGTCGGCGCCGAGGGCGCGGTCACCGTCATACACGAGCAGCGCGCCGAGGCGAGCCCCGACGGCCGCGACCACTTCGGGTTCTTCGACGGGATCGCGCAGCCCGCTGTTGCGGGCAGCGGCGTGGCGCCGAGACCCGGGGACGGTCAGCCGGACGGCCGCGGGCGCTGGCGCGACGTCTGCGCCGGCGAGTTCCTGCACGGCTACCAGGACGAGGACGGAGGGCTGCCCGCGGTCCCTGCGCCGCCCTTCGACCGCAACGGCACGTTCATGGTCTACCGCAAGCTGTCGATGGACGTCGCCGCGTTCCGCCGCTTCGTCGAGGAGCAGGGGCGCCGTTATCCCGGCGGCCCCGAGCTGCTCGCCGCGAAGATCGTCGGCCGCTGGCGCGACGGCACCCCGCTCGAGGCCTCGCCGGACCGGCCCGATGCCTCGATCGCGGCCGACGCGACGAAGATCAACGACTTCTCGTACGCGAGCGACCCCCGCGGCTTCCGCTGCCCGGCCGGCGCGCACATCCGCCGCGCAAACCCGCGCGACTCGATCGGCTTCTTCGACGGCCGCCTCACGAACCGCCACCGCATCATCCGCCGCGGCCGGCCGTACGGACCGCTGCTCCCGCCCGGCGTCACCGAGGACGACGGCCAGGACCGCGGGCTCGTGTTCGTCTGCTTCAACGCCGACATCTGGCGCCAGTTCGAGACGATCCAGGCGCTGTGGATCGACGACGGCGATCCGTTCGGGCTCGGCGCCGACAAGGACTTTCTCATCGCCGAGCCGGACGGGAACGGCGGCAAGATGACGATCCCTGGTAATCCACCGTTTTTCCTCAAACCGCAGCCCCGGTTCGTGACCTGCCGCGGCGGCGAGTACCTGCTGCGACCGAGCATCGCAGCGCTGCGCGCTCTCGCCGACGGTCTGTAGCTCAAGCGCGCCCATATCGGGTCGATGACCGGACTGATATGGCCGATCGCGCTACCGCAACTCCGGCCTCGTCCGCCACCGGCGTGGTGCTCGCACGCCAGCCGATCCTCGACGCGGACCTGCGCCTGCAGGCTTTCGAGCTCCTGTACCGAGCGGTCGGCGAGGACGGCCGTCCGGTCAACGGCGGCAGGGCCACCGCGACGGTGCTCGTGGCCGCGCTCGCCGACGTCGGGCTGCAGCGCCTCGTCGGCGAGCAGCGCGCGTTCATCAACGTCGACCGCGAGTTCCTGATGACGTTCCGACCGCTCCCGCTGCCGGCGGACCGCGTCGTGCTCGAGCTCGTCGAGGACCAGCTGATCGACGACGACCTGATCGCCGTGCTCGCCGAGCTGAAGGAGGCCGGCTTCACGCTCGCGCTCGACAACTTCGACTACCGGCCGGAGTACGCGCCGCTGCTCGGGCTGGCCGACATCGCCAAGCTCGACGTCCAGGCCCTCAGCCCTGACCAGCAGACCGACAACCTCGCCCGCCTGCGCGAGCATGGGGTCGAGATCATCGCCGAGAAGGTCGAGACGCGCGAGGAGCTCGAGCAGTGCAAGCGGCTCGGCATCACGCGCTTCCAGGGCTTCTTCTTCGAGCGCCCCGAGCTGGTGTTGGGCCGGCCGACACCGACGCTCCGCCTCGGCGCCCTCGCGGAGCTGCTCGAGGCCGAGGACGACGACTTCGACGCGCTCGAGGCCCTGATCCGCCACGACGTCGGCGTCAGCCACAAGCTCCTACGCCTGGCCAACTCGGCCCATGTCGCGCCGCGCCACGAGGTCCGCTCGATCCGCCACGCGCTCGCGCTGATCGGCGGCCGCACGGTGCGCCGCTGGACGACCCTGCTGATGCTCGCCGAGGCTCGCGGCCACGCGCACGAGCTGCTCGTGACCGCGCTGATCCGCGCGCGCTGCTGCGAGGTGCGGGCGGGCCGGGTCGCGGGGGCGGACGCCGACCGCGCGTTCACGGCCGGCCTGTTCTCCGTCGCCGACGCGCTACTCGAGACGCCGCTGCCCGAGGTGCTGGAAGCGCTGCCGTTCGACGAGGCGATGACCGCCGCGCTGCTCGAGCACGAGCGGCCGGAGGGCCGCATCCTCAAGGCCGTCATCGACTACGAGCACGGCCGCTTCGACGAGGCGGCTGGCGACCAGGACGTCACCGGGCTGGGCGACGCGTACTACGACGCCGTCGAGTGGGCCACGGAGACGATCCTCCAGCTGGGTTAGCGCAGCAGCTCGACGACGTGCGCGTCGATGGCGTCCGCGCCCCGCGCGCGGGCGACCGACACGCGGTGGTGGCCGTCGCGTAGGAAGTGCCGCTCGCCGACCCGGTAGACGGAGATCGGCGGGAGCTCGGCTCCCCGCTCGGTCGCGTGGTACATCTGCGTCCAGCGCCCGCGGCTCCATTCAGGCGGGCGGAAGTCGCGATCGAACGCGGCCGCCTTGTGACGGTCCGATGTCCCGGCGATCGAGTCGATCGCGATCGGCTGCACGCCGAGCCGGCGACGCGGTGACGTCGCGGCCCAGCCCGTGTCGTCGGCCAGGTAGGCGAGCTCACCGGCCCGCCGGCGCGTCGCCCGCCTGAACGCGTCCTCCGCGCTGAGCGTCCGCGTGCCGCCGAAGTCGAGCGCCCGGTCGATCGCAAGCGCCACCGCCGTGAAGCCGAGCAGGAAGCCCGGGACGCCGCCGATCACCACGCCCGACGAGACCAGCAGCGCCGGTAGCATCATCGGCCTCAGCCGGCGGGCGGCATCGAGATGAAGGGCGGGGAGAGCGGTCATGGCTTCCTTTTACTCGTAGCAGAGCACGCTGGTGTGACCGACTCGGTAGGTTCGCCGCGTGCATCCGAAGACCATGCGGCGGTACCACACCATCA
The DNA here is from genome assembly GCA_046744275.1 of Actinomycetota bacterium. Lineage (GTDB taxonomy): Bacteria > Actinomycetota > Thermoleophilia > Solirubrobacterales > Solirubrobacteraceae > DASSUW01. Next base: position 9,671 of record JBKOYW010000199.1, on the reverse strand, counting down.
TCCGCAGGACCGGGATCCGGCCGGAGCGGGCCCTGGAGGTCGGCGGGCTGATGGGCGAGGACTCGCTGCTGCGCTTCCCCGAGCTCGAGCAAGCGGACCGCTACTGCCTCAACCTCCGCGAGCTGCCGAGCGAGGACGGCATCACGGCCGTCAAGGGCAATGCCAACAACATGCGCGACGTGTTTCGCAGCAACTGGTTCGACCTGGTGCTGTGCTGCTCGACGCTCGAGCACGACAAGCGCTTCTGGCGCTCCGTGTCGGAGATGCGCCGCGTGCTGCGCCCGGGCGGCCTGATGATCATCAGTGTCCCGGGCTACATCAGGAATCCCGAGACCGACAGCGGCAGGTCGACTCTCACCTACCGCGTCCACTACACGTTCGACTACTACCGCTTCAGCGAGCAGGCCGTGCGCCAGGTGTTCTTCGAGGGAATGGAGCGCGTCCGGGTGCGGCCGTTCATGGCGCCGCCGCGCATCTTCGGGCACGGCTACAAGCCGCGCCCGCTGAGCCGTTCCCGACAGGCCCGAGCGATCGCACGGCGTACCGCCGGCAGAGCACGCCGGCTCGCCCTCAGGCCGCTGCGCCGAATCTGAATGATCGTGCAACTCCGCGCCTTCACCTACGAACGCCAGCGCCTCGGGGAGCACGCCGCGCCCAACGCCGCACGCGCGCTGACCGAAGTCATCGCCGTCTACAGCTCGCACCCGTCGGCGCCGCTCTCCCTGCACGCACGCGCCAAGAAGATGGACGCCAAGGCGTTCCACCGGCTCGACGTCCTCCGGGTACCGGCCATGCGGATGTCGATCCACCTGCTCCCGCGGGCGACCGCGCACCTCGCCTTCCACGCGACGCCCGCCCCGCCGGCCGACCGCAAGAAGCGGATGAAGCACTTCAAGTTCACCGAGAAGCGGTACGAGGAGCTGCGCAAGCAGATCCTCAAGGCGGCAACCGAGCCACTCACGCTGCCGGAGCTGCGCGAGGCCGTCGGGGCCGAGCCCGAGGAGCTCAAGGGCGTGTCGGCGCAGATGACCCGCGACGCGGAGCTCGTCCGCGTCGGCGCCAAGGGCCTGCGCTCGAACGAGCTTCGCTACATCGCGGTCCAGCTGGACGACGCCGACGCCGACGAGGCGCTCGAATGGCTCGCCGGCGAGTACCTGCGCGCATTCGGCCCCGTCCGCGAGAAGGACTTCGTCTGGTGGGCGGGAGTGACCGCCGGCCGCGCCAAGGCGGCGCTCGCCGCCCACGACATCGAGGAGCTCGACGGCGGGCTGCTGATCCGCACCGAGGACCGCAAGGCGTTCGAGAAGGCCAAGCCGCTCAAGGGCACCGTCGACCTGCTGCCCAAATGGGACGCCTACACGATGGGCTACGCGCCCGACGGTCGCGACCGCTTCGCGCACCCCGACGTCGTCGAGCAGTGCTACGACTTCCGCGGCGACGGGCGCCCGGTGATCCTCGTCGACGGCGAGGCGGCGGGAACGTGGGAGAAGGGCGAGGTCGACCTCTTCGACAAGGCCGGGCCGAAGGTCCGCAAGGCCATCGACGAGCGGCTCGGCGCCGTCAACGCGTTCCTGGACTCCTAGCCCAGCGCTCGATCTCCTCGCACGCCCGTGCCCGCGCGTCGTGCGTCGCGATCCACCGGGCGACGGCATCGACACGGTCGCGAGGACGCCCCAGCGCCCGCCGCACCGCCAGCCGGACCCCGCGTGGCGTGCAGAACCGCCGCGGCAGCCGCACGCCGAGCCCGGCCCAGTCGACCCGCGCTGCGTTCTCCGCCATGTCCCCGCCCGCCGGCGACACGACCACCGGGCAGCCGGAAGCCAACGCGCGCATCAGCGTCCCGTGGCCTCCGTGCATGACCACGAGGTCGCACGACGGCATCGTCTTCGAGTACGAGAGCCAATCCACCGCGACCGCGTTCGAAGGCACCGCCAGCGGCGGCGACGGCTCGCGGCCGTTCCAGGTCGCGATCACGCGCACCGGCTCGCCGGCCAGGCCCGACAACGCGGCGCGCAGGAGCAGGTGGGACGGGTCCTGTGCGGTCGAGGGCGCGACGAGCACGACGGGGCCGTCACCCGGCGGCGACTCCACGCGCGACGACTCCGGCTCCCACATCAGCGGCCCGACCACCCGCAGCCACGACGGCCAGTCGCGCGGGTACTCGAGCTGCGGGAGCGACGCCACGAGCGCCAGCGAGCGCGACACGCCCGTGTGCATGTACGGCAGCGGCCCGAGCCCGAGCCGCGACCTGCACTCGTTGTACTCCCGCCGCCCGCGCTCGAGCCCGATCGCCACGAGCCGGCCTGTCGCGGACCACAGCGTCCGCCCCAAAGCCGTCCGTGGCAGCCGCGCCCCGATCGAGTACGGCGGGAAGCCACGGGGCAGGTGCGGGAACAGGTGAGGGACGAGCGTCGCCACCGGCACGCCCTCGAGCTCGGCGGCGAGCGCCGGCGCCGGCGTCAGGATGTCCGACACCGCGACGTCGGGCGCGAACGAGCGCACCAGCGGCCGCGTCTCGCGCGCTGCCCGCACGGCGGCCGCGTACGGCGGCAGCGGCGCCTCGCGCGTGGGGAACACGTGGTACTCGGGGGCGGCCGCGAACTCGATCCCCGCCGCCGAGGCGGCCGACTCCCAGCGCCGCCAGGTCTGCAGCGCGACCGTGTGCCCGCGCGCGACGAGCGCCTCGCCGAGCGCGAGCATCGGGAACGCATGGCCCGGATCGCCGAAGGCGCCGAGGAGGACCCTCAAGCCGCGAGCTCGGCGACCTGACGCAGCTGCTGGAGCCGATCCTCGAACGTCCACGCCATCGGCGAGACCATCAGCGTGCCGACGCCGGCGTCGCGGAACACCGCGATCCGCTCGCGCACCAGATCCGGCGACCCGCACAGCGAGACCGTCTCGATCAGCTCGTCCGGCAGCGCGGCCATCGCCTCGTCGCGCTTGCCCTCCAGGTAGAGGTCCTGCACCTCGCGAGCGGCATCCTCGAACCCGTACCGCTGGACGAGCGCGTTGTAGAAGTTCTTGTCGCGCGACCCCATCCCGCCCACGTACAGCGCCACGTACGGCCGCATGGCGTCCCGCGCGGCGCCGACGTCGTCCGTGACCATCACGTTCACGGTCGGCGCGATCTCGAAGTCGTCGAACCCCTTGCCGTTCCCCGCGCGCGCGAAGCCCTCCTCGAGCAGCGGCCGGAACTCGGCGACGTGCTCAGGGGAGAACAGCGTCGGGATCCAGCCGTCGGCGATCTCGGCCGCGAGCGTCGTGTTCTTCGGGCCGATCGCGGCCAGGAAGACGGGGATCCGCTCCTGCACGGGCGCGATCGTCAGCTTGAGCGCCTTGCCCGGCCCGTCGGGCAGCGGGAGCTCGAGCGTCTCGCCCTTGTACTCGAGCCGCTCGCGTGACAGCGCGATCCGGACGACCTCGACGTACTCGCGCGTCCGCTGGAGCTGCTTCCCGAACCGCTGGCCGTGCCAGCCCTCGGCCACCTGCGGCCCCGAGGAGCCGATGCCGAGGATCATCCGCCCGCCCGAGAGCTGGTCCAGCGTCGCCGCGGTCATCGCGGTCATCGCCGCGGAGCGACCCGGCATCTGGAAGATCGCTGAGCCGAGCCGGATCTTCGACGTCGCGTGGGCGAGCCAGCCGAGAATCGTCGCCGCGTCCGAGCCGTACGCCTCCGCGGTCCAGACGGAGTCGTAGCCCAGCCGCTCGGCCTCCTGGACGAGCGCGAGCTGGTCGTCGGCCGACAGGCCGAGGCCCCAGTATCCGATGTGCACGCCGAGCTTCACGGCGCGCGACCGTATCAGGGCGCGGCGCCGATCCGATCCACCAGGCGCAGCAGGTGGAGCGGGGAGAAGGGCTTGGTGAGGAACAGGTCGGCGCCCGCGGCGAGCGCCCCGCGCTCGGCCTGCGGCCCCGAGGCGCCGGTGAGCATCACGATCGTGGCGCCCGCCGTGGCCGGGTCGGACCGCAGGCGGCGGCACGCCTCGATCCCGTTCAGCTGCGGCATGTCGACGTCGAGGAACACGATCTCCGGCCGCGCCTGCACCGCGCGCTCGACCGCCTCGGCGCCGTCGGCGGCCTCTTCGAGCCGGTAGCCCGCGACATCCTCGAGCGTGGTCGCGATGAGCTTGCGGATGGCCGGATCGTCGTCGACGATCAGGATCGTCCGCGTCACGCGACCCCGTCCCGCAGCTCCGCGAACCGCGCGTCGGGGATCGTCTCGAGCGCGGCGACCACACCTGGGTCGAACTGCGAGCCGGCGTTGGAGCGGATCTCGTCGCGGGCGCGGGAGAAGCGGGTGCCGCGGCGATACGGCCGGTCGGTGGTCAGCGCGTCGAGCGCGTCGGCGACGGCGAACACGCGGGCGGCCAGCGGGATCGCCTCGCCCGCCAGCCGGTCGGGATAGCCGGTGCCGTCCCAGCGCTCGTGGTGGTGGCGGACGACGAGCTTGCCGTCGCCGAGGAAGTCGACGTCGCGCAGGATCTCCGAGCCGATGACCGGATGCTGGGCGATCAGCGCGAACTCGGTCTCGTCGAGCGAGCCCGGCTTGAAGAGGATCGCGTCCGGCACCCCGACCTTGCCGACGTCGTGCAGCAGGAACCCGAACTCGATGCCCGGCACCCTGTCCGTATCCAGACCGATGGCCTGGGCGAGCGCGATCCCGTACGCGGTGACGCGCTCGGCGTGCTTTCCCGTGTAGGCGTCGCGCGCCTCGACCGCGTTGGACAGCGCGCGGACCGTGGCGCGGTAGGAGTCCCGCAGCTCCTGGGCGCGGTTGCGCTCCTGCTTGAAAACCTCGCGCAAATCCGCCGCGTAGCGCTCGAGCTGGTGCTGGCGTGCAGACGCCTGCCGCTCCGTGCGGTCCAGCTCTTCACGGAGAGAAACGACAGTGTCTCCGTTGCCCGTAACGCTCACCTCTATTGCCCGTCCTGCCAACGCGTCGTCAAATGTACTGGGAGTGAGAACGCACGTGTGAGCGTTTGATTGCGCTGTTGCTGCCTGACGTCCTTTCGGGCGTGGACCCGCTATCCAATCAGGGATGCGGACGCCTCTGGTGGTGATGGCGGTGCTCGCCGTGGCCCTGACGGGGCTGTGGTTCGTGACCGAGGACAGCGGCACCGAGCCGCTTCCCGCGGCCGCGCCCGTCAGGGTGATCGCCGCGCGCGTAGAAGCGCTGCGGGACCTGCGCTTCGAGCAGCTTCCGCGGCCGGTCGAGGTGACCGGCGAGCAGGCGCGGCGTGAAGGGCTCGAGGACCTCGATCGCGAGTACCCGCCCGAGCGACTGCGCGCCGGCGAGGAGATCCTCAAGCTGCTCGGCCTCATCGACGAGGACGCCGACCTGCGGGATCTGAGTGGCTCGCTCTTCGGCGAGGGCGTCGCCGGCTACTACGACCCCCGCGACGGGCGCCTGCGCGTGGTCGAGGGCGCCGGCACCGGCAACCGCGTGCTCGAGGAGATGGTGCTCGCCCACGAGCTCACGCACGCGCTCGAGGACCAGCGGTACGGGCTCGAGACGTCGTCGGGGACCGACGACCGCACACTCGCCCGCGCGGCGCTGCACGAGGGCACCGCGACCGCCCTGATGTTCGCCTACGTGCAGGAGCACTTCAGCGCGGAGGAGACGCTCGGCGGCCTGCTCTCCTCGGCGTTCCAGGACACCGGCGACCTGCCGCCGTTCATGCAGGCCGTCGTGGTGTACCCGTACGTCGCCGGCGAGCAGTTCGTGAGCGACCTGCTGCGCCGCGCCGGCGGGCGCTGGAACCTGGTGAACACCGCGTACGAGCTGCGCCCGCCGGCCTCGACCGAGCAGGTCCTGCACCCGGGCGCGTACTTCGACGCCGACGAGCCGAAGCCGGTCCGCCTGCGTGCCGGCGCGGTGCTGGGCGACGGCTGGGAGCGGGCGCACTCCGGCGTCTGGGGCGAGCTGCAGACGCGCGAGCTGCTGGGCGGGGCCGCGAAGGCGGCCGCGGGCTGGGGCGGCGACCGCTACGAGCTGTGGCGGTCGGGCGACGACGCCGCCCTGGTCATGCGCTGGCGCTGGGACACGCCACGCGACGAGGCCGAGTTCGCCGAGCGCCTACGGGAGATCGCCACCGAGCTCGGGGCGGCCGTAGTGCTCCGCGACGGGATGGTCACGCTCGCGATCGCTCCCGACCGCAGCCTCGCCGAGCGCCTGGCGGCGGGCGCGTGAGGGAGGGCCTCGATCGGCGCGCCCTCGCGGTCCTGGGCGCCGGGCACCTGTGCGTCGACCTCTGCCAGGGCGCGGTCCCCGCGCTGCTGCCGTTCCTGGCCGCCGAGCGCGGCTACTCGTACGCCGCGCTCGGCGCCCTGGTGCTGTTCTCGACGATCGGCTCCTCGATCGTCCAGCCGCTGTTCGGGCTGCTGTCGGACCGCATCGCGCGGCCGTGGCTGATGCCGGCCGGGCTGACGCTGGCGGGCACCGGGATCGCGCTCGCCGGCCCTGCGCCGACGTACGCCCTGACCGCGCTCGCCGTGGTGGTGAGCGGGCTCGGCGTCGCCGCCTTCCATCCCGAGGGCGCGAAGTTCGCCGGCCTCGCATCGCGGGAGCGCAAGGGCCGCGGCATGAGCCTGTTCTCGGTCGGCGGCAACGCCGGCTTCGCGCTCGGGCCGCTGCTGACCACGCCGCTCGTGCTCGTATTCGGGCTGTCGGGGACGGTCGCGCTGATCGTTTTCCCGTTGGCCGCCGCGGTCCTGACGGCCCGCGAGCTGGGGCGGCTGCGCTGGCTGGAGCGGGTACAGGCGCCGGCGCTCGCCTCCACCGGCGAGGACGACTGGGGCGCGTTCTCGCGGCTGGGTGGCCTGATCGCGCTCCGCTCGGGCGTCTACTTCGGCCTGCAGGCGTTCGTGCCCGCCTACTTCGTCGCCGAGCTGAGCTCGAGCGAGGCGGCGGGCAACGCCGCGCTGACGATCATGCTGGCGATGGGCGCGATCGGCACGCTCGTCGGCGGCGGGCTCGTCGACCGCTGGGGGGCGCGCGCGGTGCTGGTCGGCACCCAGGTGCTCCTGCTGCCGCTGCTCGTGGTGCTGCCGCTGGTGGGCGCGGCGCCCGCCACGATCGTGCTCGGCCTCGTCGGCTTTGTCACGATCGCCAGCTTCTCGGTCACGATCGTGCTGGGGCAGGCGTACCTGCCGAGCCGCGTCGGCCTGGCGTCGGGCATCACGCTCGGGCTGGCGATCGGGCTCGGTGGCGTCGCGGCCACCGCGCTCGGGCTGATCGCCGACTCGGCGGGCCTGCACGCCGTGCTGTGGACGATCGCGGCGCTGCCGGTGCCGGCCGCGGCGCTGGCCGTCAGCCTGCCGACCGTGCCGCCGCCGCCGCGCGTGTCTGCAAGCGAACGGTTGCGGGTTGCCCGGACGGCCGGCGTCCGCGACGATGCGTGACGGTGTCCGATCAGCGTCGTTCGCCGCGGGCCATGATCGAGATGCAGTGCACGCTGCACCGCCGCTCCGGCTCGCCCGTCACCGGCCACACCATCGACGTCGGGCCGGGCGGGATGCGAGTCTGCACCTCGCGCCCGCTGGCCGCCGACGAGGTCCTGCGCTTCGAGCTCGCGGCGGGCATCGACGGCCGCGCCCGCGTCCTGCGCCAGCAGGGCCACGACACCTACGCGATCCGCTTCGAGCTGCTCGGCGAGCCGGCGCGCGCTGAGCTGCGTCGGCTCGCGATGGCGCCCGCCCGCTAGCTCGCCCGCAGGTAGTCGGCCGTCGCCCGATCGCCCGGGAAGAACGCCTCGATCGCCAGCTCGGCGAGCGTGATGTCGACCGCGGTGCCGAACGTCGCGATAGTGCTGAAGAACGTCAGCTCCCGCCCGCCTGCGTCCCACCGCAGCGGCACCGCGATCTCGCCGCCAGGCCCGTGCACCTCCGCGGTTTCGCCCGGGAAGCCGCTGACCTCGTCGTAGAGCGCGGCCAGCCGGTCGTCGGCGGTCAGCGCCACCTGGCGCTTGAGGCGGTCGAGCAGGTGGGCCCGCCACTCGCCGTAGTTGAGGATCCGCGACGCCATGCCGTCCGGGTGCAGGCTCACCCGCAGCACGTTGACCGGCGGCTCCATCAGCTCGGCCGGGACGTCGGCGGTGAACATCGCGATGCTGCGGTTGGCCGCCGCGAGGTTCCACCAGCGGTCGACCACGACCGCGGGGTACGGCTCGTGGCCGGTGAGCACGCGCTCGAGCGCGTCGCGCACCGGCGCCATCTCCGGCGCGTCGATCGGCCGCTCCTCGAACGCTGGGGCGAAGCCCGCGGCGAGCAGGAGCCGGTTGCGGTCGCGCAGCGGGACGTCGAGTTGGTCGGACAGATGCAGGACCATCTCGCGGCTCGGCTTCGAGCGGCCCGTCTCGAGGAAGCTCAGGTGCCGCGCCGACACGCCGGCCTCGAGCGCGAGGTCGAGCTGGCTGAGCCGGCGGCGCTGCCGCCAGTCGCGTAGCAGCGTGCCGAGGGGTGGACCGGTGGCGGTGCTCATCCGCCCGCACGCTAGCGAGCGAGCGGTCGCCCGGCACCTACCTCGCGGGTAATCGACAGGCCACAGCTCCGATGGTTCGGTGTGGGAATGACCGACATCAGCACCGTCATCAACAACTACATCGCGGCGTGGAACGAGGCCGACCCGGACCGCCGGCGCGCGATCGTCGGCGACACGTTCGTCGACGACGCCACCTACCTGGACCCGCTCATGTCCGGCGAGGGCCACGACGGCATCGCCGCCATGATCGCGGCCGCCCAGCAGCAGTTCCCGGGGCACCGTTTCGAACTCGCGATGGGACCGGACGCCCACAACGACCGCGTCCGCTTCGCGTGGACGCTGGTCGCCGCGGACGGCGGAGCGCCGGTCGCCGGCGGCGTCGACTTCGCGACCGTCGCCGACGACGGGCGGCTGCGCTCCGTGACCGGGTTCCTCGAGCAGTGAGGTCAGGCGGTCCACTCCGGCGCCGTGTACGCGGCGCCGGGGACGCCGCCGACGCACAGCACGCGCAGGCCGTCGGGGCCGCTCGTGAGCACGCGGTCGACGCCGGCGTCGACGCGCACGAGATGCTCGGGGTCGAGCGGCAACCGCCGCTCGCCTACCACGACCACGCCGGAGCCGCGGAGCGCGACGTACAGCTCCTGCTGGCCGGTGTCGGACTCGTCGTGGGACTTCGTCGAGTAGTCGGGCGGCAGGTCCATGATCTGCACGCCGAACGCGCTGATCCCGAGCCCGGTCCGGACGAGCTTGGCGAAGCCGTCCCAGAGCTGCGGCAGGTCGTCGATCGCGCTGGCGGCGATGTCCTCATGCGTCGAGGTAGGCATGAGCGGTCCTCCTGGTGGTGGTGATCGGGCCGGCGAGCAGCAGGAGCGTGGCGATGCCGATTGCGAGCGGGATCGCACCCGACAGGAGCAGCGCGGGCTGGGCGCCGATCGCGCCGATCAGCACGCCGCCGAAGCCGAGCGCGCCGAGCTCGGCGCCGTTTCGCGCGGCGTTGTAGACCGCGAACGCGCGTCCGCGCATCGCCTCCGGCACGCGCTGGTGGATCAGCGTGCGGAGCAGGACGTTCTTGACGCCGTGCGCGATGCCGCCGACCGTGAAGCCCGCGAACGCGACCCAGAGCACGCCCGCCGCCGCGGCGCTGGCGATGCCGAGGCCCTGCACGGCGACGCCGGCCAGCGCTCCCGCCGCC
>JBKOYW010000259.1:0-4953 GCA_046744275.1 Actinomycetota bacterium | reverse complement strand
GGCCTTCGCGGCGCCACCAGTCGCTCACCACCCGGTCGGGAAGCACGATCAGATCGCGCGTGTGCTCTTGGCCGTCGACCGTGAGCCGGCCGAAGCTGTAGTCCTCAAGGCGAGCCATACCCCTGGGCTTCCCGGGGTTGGCGGCGGCGAATCGTAGGCCGCCTGGCGGTGCTCCATCGGGCTCTCCTCTCAGTGGTCAGTCGCCGGCGCGGCGCCGTACTCGTCGTCGCTGACGTGGCGCCCCCACGTGACCGGGCTGCCGGTCTCGTCGTTCTGCTGCATGGCGATGTGGACCATGAAGCGGTTCGGCGCGGCGCCGTGCCAGTGGTTCTCACCCGGCTCGAAGAAGATGCGGTCGCCGGGTCGGATGACCTCGACGGGGCCGCCCACGCGCTGACAGAGCCCGACGCCCTCGGTGACGAAGATCGTCTGACCGTGCGGGTGCGTGTGCCATGCGGTCCGGGCGCCGGGGGTGAAGTGGACGTTCGCGGCGGCGAACGTCGAGGTCCCCGCCGGGGCGGCGAGGGCATCGATGTAGACGTCGCCGGTGAACCAGTCCGCCGGCCCTTTCTGTGTCTCGATGCTGCTGCGCGTGATCTGCATGTCGTGTCTCCGTGCGGTATCTGTGGGTTGGGTCAGCGCTCGACGCTCCGGACGAGCGGCCTCTTGACTGACGGGACCGGCGTGGCGTTCGGACGCACGATGAGCGCGACCACGAGGACGAGCGCGAGCGCGAGCATCCCGGTACCGACGGTGAGCGCAGCCGCTACGGGCGGTGACGCTCGAGCAGATCGCGCGCCATCGCCTTGGCTCGCCGCGCGGCATCGAGGTCACCCTCGGCGGCCGAGATGATCGAGCCCTTCATGAGGATGTGCCACGACCGCGCGAGCGCCTCCGTGTCACGGAGACCGGCCTCGTCGGCCAGCTCACGAACGATCGACCGGATGTTGCTCAGATGATCGATGCTCGCGCGTCCGGCGGGATGCTCGTGCCCGAGCTCGAGCAGCACGTTGATGAACGAGCACGTGTCGAAGGCCTCTCCCCTGAACCAATCGTCGAAGACGTCGAACACCGCGAGCAGCTGCTCCTCGGGCGTTTCGCCCCGTCGCCGCGCCTCCGCCTCGACCAAGCCGCGCGTCCACCGCTCCTCGCGGCGCTCCAGGAACGCGAGCACGAGGTCGTCCTTCGACGGGAAGTGCCGGTACAGCGTGGCCTTCGCGACGCCGGCGCGGTCGATCACCTCCTCGATACCCACTGCGCGAATCCCGCGCTGTGAGAACAGCTCGTACGCCGTGTCGAGCACCCGCTCGCGCGGCGCGCTCGGGCGCCGCTCATCGGCGAGGTGTGATTCCGACATCAAATGGGGAACCTAGCACGAGAAAGACCGGTCTGTCTCGGAGAAGGACCGGTCTGTTCGCTGCGGGAGCGGGACCGAGCCCGCCCTTGTCCTGCCTTCCGGAGGTGCCCCTTCCATTGTTGTCTTCATCATCAGCCACGCGAACCGAGCCTTCTCGCATCGAGGTGCACCCCGGCCGTACCCGGGTGCGCCTCGCGCCAGTCGCGCCACCCCTCCAGAGCGCAGCCGTCGACACCGACTTCGATCGATGACGCCCTCCGCAGTCGAGGAGGCGGAGCTGCCGCGAGCCGCCGCGCGCGCCACGCCGGCGCTGAGCTCGGTGAGGACGCCGCACAGCGCCGCTCGCAGAGACCACGCGCTCTTCGCCCGGTACAGCAACCGTCGCCACCCGGCGGATCGGGACCTGCTGGTCAAGCAGTACCTGCCGCTCGCGCGCCAGCTCGCCCGTCGCTACCAACGCGGTCAGGTGCCCTTCGACGATCTCTTCCAAATCGCGTGCCTGGGCCTGCTGAAGGCGATCGACCGCTTCGATCCCGAGCGCGGGCTTGCGTTCTCGACCTACGCCGTACCGACGATCGCCGGCGAGATCAAGCGGCACTTCCGCGACCACACGTGGTCGGTGCGCGTACCCCGCGACCTGCAGGAACTGGCACTCAAGGTCGAGCGCGTCGCGTCGGAGGTCTCGCTGAGTCTCCGGCGCCAGCCGACCATCGCCGAAATCGCAGCCGCGGTCGATGCGAGCGACGAGGACGTGCTCGAGGCGCTCGAGGCCGCCGGCGCGTACGAGGCGAGCTCCCTGGAATCGCCGCTCAGCGATGAGGGCGGCGGTGGCACGCTCGGCGACAGCATCGGCACCGAGGAGCACGGCTTCACGGGCGCAGAGCAGCGCGCGATGCTCGAGCAGCTGATGGGCGTGCTCACTCCACGCGAGCGCGAGGTGCTCCGCCTGCGCTTTGCGGAGGATCTCACCCAGACCGACATCGGAGAACGCATCGGCGTCTCGCAGATGCACGTCTCGCGAATCATCCGCCACGCGCTCGCGGAGCTGCGCGGCGTCGCCTCGACGCCCAACGACGCGCGCCAAGATCTGCAACCGCTACGACCGCATCGCGTTGCACGCCAGCTCGACCTGGCCGCATTGCTCGCCGCGTAAGCGCTCACGACGACAAATCGGCGACGTTGTGGGTCAGCAGCGGAACTCGTGCGACGTTCGCGGTCGCGGTGATCGCCAGGACATCGCGCGGATCGCGGGTGAGGCCGGTGCCCAGGGCGGTGCGCCCAGTTTCATCGAGCGACAGGAACGAGCTCGATCGGAACCGCGGTCTGCGGACGGAGCGTGATCCCGCTCGCGTCGAGCGGAACCGAGGCGAGGCGGGCGCGGATCCGGTAGCGCTGGAGAATCACCGCGAGGGCGATCTGCGCCTCCTGCATCGCGAAGTGCGATCCGATGCAGGCGCGCGGGCCGGCGCCGAACGGGAAGTAGGCGTATTTGTGCCGGGCGGCCTCGGCCGCCGCGGTGAACCGCTCCGGCCGAAATTCTGCGGGCTCGGGCCAGATGCGCGGGTGCCGGTGCGTCGCCCACTGACTGACCAGGACGAACGATCCCGCGGGTATGCGATAGCCGCCGATCTCGTCATCGCGCTCGGCGAGTCGGCTGAACGCATACGCCGGCGGATACAGGCGCATCGCCTCTTTCAGCACCATGGTGGTCCGTTCGAGCGCCGGCAGGTCCTCGATCGTCGGCGGCCTGCCGCCGAGGACATCGGCGACCTCCCGGACGACGCGCTCCTGCGCTTCCGGATGGCGGCCCAGCAGCTGGAGCGCGAAGGTCAGGGCGGTGGACGTCGTCTCATGCCCGGCCAGCAGGAAGACCAGCGCCTCGTCGCGGATCTGCTGGGTGTCCATGACCTCGCCCGTCTCTGCGTCGCGGGCGGCCAACAGCCGCGAGAGCAGGTCGTCGCCGTCGATGCCCGCCAGCCGGCGGCGTGCGATCAGGTCGTCGGCGAGCGCGTAGAGCGCGCCGCGGGCGCGAGCGGCCCGCACCCCGGCAGGGGTCGGCCAGCTTGCGGGAGGATTGACCGGGGCCGTGGCGCGCCGCAATGCATGGCGCGTGAGGACGGGGAACGTGCGCCGGATCACGGGGATCGCGCGCTCGACGTCGTCGCCGAAGATCGTGCGTCCGACCACACGCAGCGTGAGCCGGATCATCTCTGCATGGGCGTCGACGACCACCGGCTCGCCGCTGCCGTCCCAGCGAGCGGCCGCCGCGGCGGCCTCGTCCGCCATCAGCGTCGCGTAGCCGGCGATCTGCTTGCGGGTGAAGAGCGGCTGGATGAGCCGTCGCTGACGGTGCCAGAGGGACCCTTCGCTGGTGAGCAGGCCCTGTCCGAAGACATTGGCGATCTCGCGATAGCCGCGGTTTCCCTTCGAGTAGCCGTCACGCGAGCCCGCGAGCACCCGCTGGATCCCGTCGGGCCGGAAGACGCAATAGAGCTCGAAGCGCAGGCCGGGCGGGCCGACGACCAAACGGACAACATCGCCGTACTCGAGCATGACGCGCTCGTAGGTCCGGATCGGGCTCCGCCGGAGCTCGGGGATGAAGCCCAGCAGTGGGTTGCCGAGCGCCCGCGGCGCGGCCGGCAGGCCCGCCTCGGGCATGACTTCCGTTGGCATCGAGTGGGACTGAGCGGTCATCGCCGTCCCATCGTGCGCGCTTGAGGTTTCAGTGGGCCAACAGCGGCCTTTCACCGGGCCGCGGGCATCGCGCCGGCGAGCCACGGCGGCGGCGCTCGGGCGCTATGGCGCCCGAGCGTCGACGAGATCCGAGATCAGCTGGAAATCCGAGACGTTGTGCGTCATGAGAGGAACTCCGGCGACGTTTGCAGTGGCGGCGATCGCCAGGTCCATGGCGCGCCTACGCGGCCGGCCTCCGCGCTCGGCGACCGCGGCGGCGAGGCGTCCCCACTCGCGGGCGACGGCCGAATCGATGGGCAGCGGATCGAACGTGGCTTCGACGACCCCGAGTCGCAGCGCTCTGAGACCCCGCTCATCCGCGTCACGCGCGACCAGCGCGCCGAAGTGCAACTCGGCCAGCGATGCTGCGCTGATCGCGCCTTCGAGATCGCCGGGCGACGTCGCGCCGATCAGGACCGAGGTGTCGAGCAAGACCCGCACTAGGCGAACGGATCGGCCAGCTCGGCCGGGAACTGCTCGAGGTCGTCGGCGAGCGTCTGCGGGGCCGGAATCTGCCAGACACGGGCGAGGTTCGGCCCGCTCACCCAGCGCCGCCGCTGGGTCGGACCGAGCTGGGCCACCGGCCGACCGGCGACGGTGATCGTGAACTCCTCACCGGCTTCCGCCCGGCGAAGCACGTCCGCCACGTTGTTGCGCAGCTCCTTCTGCGGGATGATCGCCACGAGCGCAGGGTAGCAGTTCTGCTACCGATCGTGAGTGTCTCACTGACCGCGCAGGCATGGTCCCCTGCGTCACCATGCCGTATGGTCGATGACCTAGGAGCCCGATGGCCGCGTTGAAGTGGTGGGGGTGGGGGGACGAAGGCGTCTCCTTCACGCACGAGGACAAGCCGGCTCTCGCGC
>JBKOYW010000116.1:0-4133 GCA_046744275.1 Actinomycetota bacterium | reverse complement strand
CATGAACACCGCCGGCGTCCACACGCGCCCCGGCCTCGGCCGCCTCGTCGCCGTCGAGCTGCGCAAGATGCTCAACACCCGCGCCGGCTTCTGGATGCAGATCGCCACCGTCGCGATCACCGTGCTTGTCGTCATCGCCCGCTCCGTCACCGGCGACGCGGCGGACCACACCTTCGCCTCCATCCTCAGCATCGGGCTGCAGCCGGCGGCCGTGCTGCTGCCCGTCGCCGGCATCCTGCTCGTCACGTCGGAGTGGTCCCAGCGCACCGGGATGATCACCTTCGCGCTGGTCCCGGTGCGCTCGCGCATCCTCGGCGCCAAGCTCATCGCCAGCCTCGTCCTCGCCCTCGCGATGCTCGTCATGTCCGTCGCCGTCGTCGCCGCGGGTGTGCTGGTCGCATCGCCGGGCGTCGACGGGACCTGGTCCGACGCTACGACGCTGATCGGCCAGTCGGCGATCTTCCTGACGACCGGCATGATCGTCGGCGTCGCGTTCGGCGCGATCCTCCTCGCCTCGGCGCCCGCCATCGTCGCTCTCTTCGCGCTGCCGATCACCTGGACCGCGGTGGCCACGCTGTCCTTCTTCGCCGACGCGGCCCCGTGGCTGGACACGCGCCTCGCCCTCGCCCCGTTGCACGAGGAGGTCCTGAGCGCCACCCAGTGGGCCCACGCCGGCACCGCGCTCGCAATCTGGATGCTGCTTCCGCTCCTGATCGGAATCTGGCGAATCACGCGGCGGGAGATCGCCGCCTGACGTTAGGCTGCGCGCGAGCTCGTGGCGACGGGCGACGTCTCGACGGCCGGCGGCTCTCTCACTCGCGCATGGCGTCGCCGAGCAGCGCGCGGGCGATGACGAGCTTCTGGATCTCGGACGTCCCCTCGTAGATCTCCGTGACCTTCGCGTCGCGGTAGTAGCGCTCGGCCGGGAACTCCTTCGTGTAGCCGTAGCCGCCAAGCACCTGGATCGCCTCGCCGGTCTGGCGGCGCGCGACGCCGCTCGCGAACAGCTTCGCCTGCGCTCCCTCGACCGTGTGCGGCCGCCCGGCCTCCTTCAGCCGCGCCGCGCGCCACGTCAGCGCTCGCGCCGCCTCGATCTCGGTCTGCATCTCGGCCAGCTTGTGCTGGATCGCCTGAAAGCGGGCGATCGGGCCTCCGAACGCGGCTCGCTCCTTGGCGTAGGCGGTGGCGACGTCCAGCGCGGCCTGCGCGATCCCGACCGCCTGGGCGGCGATGCCGATCCGGCCCCCGTCGAGCGTGCGCAGGGCGATCCGCATCCCCTCGCCCGGCTCGCCGAGGCGCTCCCCCGGGGTGGCATCGAACGACAGGTCGGCGGTGGAGCTCGAGTTGAGCCCCATCTTCTCCTCCTCGCGCGTCACCGCGAAGCCCTCGGCGCCCGCACGCACGACGAACGCGCTCACCCGGTCGTCCTCGCGCGCGAACACGAGGAACGTCGACGCGTGCGAGCCGTTGGTGATCCACTGCTTGGCGCCGGTCAGCCGGCCGTCGACCGCACGGGTGCGCAGCGCGCCCGCGTCCGACCCCGAGCCCGACTCGGTCAGCGCGAACGCGCCGATCTCCTCGCCGGAGGCCAGCGCCGGCACGTAGGGCGAGTCGTGCGCGAGCAGCGGCAGCGTGCACGCGCTCGTATGCACAGCGACGGTGACGCCGACGCCGGCGTCGGCGCGCGAGAGCTCCTCGAGGACGAGCACGTACGACAGGAAGTCGGCCCCCGCCCCGCCGTGCGACTCCGGCACGCACACGCCCATCAGCCCGAGCTCCCCGAGCTCGCCGAACAGCTCGCGGGGGAACACGTGGCCGCGATCCCACTCGGCCGCGTTCGGCGCGATCCGCTCGTCCGCGAAGCGGCGGGCGAGCTCGCGGATCTCCTGCTGCTCGGGCGTCAGCTCGTGGACGCTCATGCGCGCGCCCGCTGGACCACCACGCCGCCGCCGACCGCCGCGGCCGCCACGGCGGCGCCCGCGAACCGCAGGCGCCGGCGGTCGAAGCGCAGGATCTCCCAGCCCTCCTGGCGAGCGACGCGCGCCAGTGTCTTGTCGGGATGGACGGCGACCGGGTGGCCGACCGCGCGCAACATCGGCAGGTCGGACTCCGAGTCCGAGTAGGCCCACGACGCCGCCAGGTCGATCCCCTCGCGCTCGGCAAGCTCGCGGATCGCCTGCGCCTTGCCCTCGCGGTACGTGAACGGCCCGCCGGCGCGGCCCGTGTAGTGCCCGTCGACGACCTCGGAGACGGAGCCGACGGCGCCGTCGAAGGTCAGCACGATCGCCATCAGCTCGGCCATCTCCTGTGATGCCGCGGTGCAGATGAAGATCGGGCGGCCGGCGTCCTGGTGCTCGTAGGCGATCGCCAGCATGCGCGGGTACAGGCGCGGGAGCACGCCGGCCAGCACGTCGGGCGCGAGCCGCTGGAGGTCGCGCACGCGCACGCCCTTGAGCAGCCGGGAGATGCGCTCGCGCAGGGCGTCGGTGCCCGCGTCCGTCGACCCCCGCAGGCTGAACAGCAGGTTCTCGTACGCGTCCTTGGCGAGCTCGCGGCGTGATACGAGCCCGGCCTTGTAGGCCGCGCGGCCGAACTGGAACGCGGACGAGCCGGCCATCAGCGTGCGGTCGAGATCGAAGAACGCGGCGCCCGGCTCGTCCGGCCGCCGCAGGGCGCCCCCGCCGGGCGGGGGCGGGAGGATGTGCGGGCGCTCCGTCACCGTGCGGTCGGGACCACTAGACCTGGACGATCACCGCGTCGCCCTGACCGCCGCCGGAGCAGATCGCGGCGCAGCCGTAGCCGCCGCCGCGCCGGCGCAGCTCGTGCACCAGCGTCGCCAGGATCCGCGCGCCGGAGGCGCCGATCGGGTGGCCGATCGCCACCGCGCCGCCGTTGACGTTCACGCGGTCCTCGTCGATCCCGAGCATCCGCACCGAGTTCAGCGTCACCGACGCGAACGCCTCGTTGATCTCCCACAGGTCGATGTCACCCGGTTGCAGGCCGGCCTTGTCGAGCGCCTTCAGCGCCGCGTTGGCCGGCGTGCGGGCGAGCCACTCGAACTCGTCGGCCACCGCCGCCTGCGCCACGATCGTGCCGAGCACCTCCTTGCCCTCGCGCTCGGCCCACTCCTCGGAGGCGAACACGAGCGCGCCGGCGCCGTCGTTGACGCCCGGCGAGTTGCCGGCCGTGTGCGAGCCGTCCTTGCCGCTCAGCCCGGGCAGAGCCGCGAGCCGCTCGAGCGAGGTGTCGCGGCGCGGCGCCTCGTCGACCTCCACCACCGTGTCGCCTTTCTTCCCCGGGATCGTCACGGGGACGATCTCCTCGGGCAGCCGGCCGTCGTCGGTCGCCGCGATCGTCCGCTCGTGCGAGCGCAGCGCCCACTTGTCGAGGTCCGCGCGCGTCATCTCGAGCTGCTCGCCGACCTCGGTCGCCTCCTCGAACATCTGCTTGCCGGTGAACGGGTTGCGCAGCCCGTCCTGCACCATCGCGTCGAGCGCCTTGACGTCGCCCATCCGGAAGCCGAAGCGCGCCTTGGGCAGCAGGTATGGGGCCTGGGACATCGACTCCATGCCGCCGCCGACGGCCAGCTCCAGGTCCCCGGCGCGCACCGCCTGGTCGATCAGCCCCGCCGCGCGGATGCCCGACGCGCAGACCTTGTTGATCGTCTCGGACGAGACCTCCTTCGGGATCCCGGCCTTGATCTGCGCCTGCCGCGAGGGGATCTGGCCCGCGCCCGCCTGCAGCACATGGCCCATGATCACGTGCTGGACCTGCTCGGGCTCGACCTCCGCCCGTTCGAGCGCGGCCTTGATGGCGATGCCGCCGAGGTCGGTCGGGTGCAGGGACGCGAGTCCGCCGCCGAGCTTGCCGACTGGCGTGCGGGCGGCGCCAAGGATCACGGTTCGTGGCATACCGCCATGCTATTGCGATGCGAGTACGCGCCACGACAGATGCCCCGGCCGACACCGGTGCCGACACGATCGCCATCGGCGTCTTCGAGGGAGAGCCGATCGCCCACGACGTCGACGGGATCCTGCAGGGGCTGGTCGACTCCGGCGAGGCGCGGCCCGGCCTGCGCAAGGTCGCGGTGACCCACGCCGGCGAACGCCGCTACGTCCTGGCCGGACTCGGCA
>JBKOYW010000044.1:0-9214 GCA_046744275.1 Actinomycetota bacterium | reverse complement strand
TGCCTCGCTGCTGCTCGACTTCACGCCGAACGCCGTCCACGCCGGCATCTACCTCGCCACCGCGCGCGACTACGACGACGCCGAGGGCGGGGCGCTCGAGGTGCGGACGCCGAGCGCGTCGACCGACGCGCTGCGGCTGCTGCAGGGCGGGCGCGCCGACATGGCGATCCTCGACATCCACGACCTCGGGCTGGCCCGCCAGGAGGGCGCCGACATCGTTGGCGTGATGGCGCTCGTGCAGCGGCCTCTGGCGTCGGTGCTGGCGCAGCCGGAGGTTCGGCGCCCGCGCGACCTCGAGGGCGGCCGGGCGGGCGTGACCGGCCTGCCGTCCGACGTCGCGGTCCTCGAGTCGGTGGTGGCCGGCGACGGCGGCGACCCGGAGCGCATCAAGACCACCACGATCGGCTTCGAGGCGGTCAAGGCGCTGCTGGCGGGCAGGGTCGACGGCGCGACGGCGTTCTGGAACGTCGAGGGCGTCGCGTTGCGCGAGCGGCGGCCGGACATGCAGGAGTTCCGGGTCGACGACTACGGCGCGCCCGCCTACCCCGAGCTCGTGCTGTGCGTGAGCCGGACGACGCTCGAGGAGCGGCGCCCGGTGATCGCGGCGACGATCCGCGCGCTCCAGCGCGGCTACACGCAGGCGCAGAACGATCCCGAGAGCGCGGTCACGGCGCTGCTCGAGGCCGACAGCGGCCTCGACCGCGCGACCGCCCAGGCACAGCTCGACGCCGTCGCCCCGGCGTTCACCGCCGGCGCCCGCGCGTACGGCGAGCTGCGCGAGGACGTGCTGCGCGAATGGGCGCGGTGGGACGTCGAGTTCGGGATCCTCGACCGCGAGCCCGACCTGGACCGAGCGTTCGACACCTCGCTCGTCGGGCCGGTCTCGAATCCGTAGGGCGCGGCGGGACGAACGGCAACTGCGCTGGGTAAGGGAGCGGGGAGCCGGCCGCGTGGCCGGTCTCGGGGGCGCTTGGCGCGTTGAGGTCGCTATGCGACACAAAGGCGCCAAGCAGCGGCCGATGGCGCCTTCACCGGCATATGTACGGCCAAGGCGCCATCGACCAGTCGCGCGATCGGCTCCGCCGTTCCCCTACCCAGCGCAGTTGACGTTCGCCGAAATCAGCCCCGGCGCGAGAGGTCGAGCTCGATCCCGTCGAGCAGCCGCTGGAGACCGCGCTCGAAGCGACCGGGGTCGGCCGCGAGCTCCGCGACACGGGAGAAGCCGGCGCGGGGGTCGTCGCCCGCCCATGCCGCCAGGACGGGGAACTCGCCGGACTCGAGCTGCGATTCCAGGTACGTGATGAGACCCTCGAGCCGCTCCTCCGCGCCCGTGCCGGTGTCCCGGCTCCGCGCTGAGCGGGCGCGCATCGCGTGTCCGAACACGTAGTCGTCGATCTGGGCGACGAGCTCGAACTGCTCGTCGAGCGCGAGGCCGGTGCGGCCGGCGACGGTGAGCGACTGCTCCACGTGGCGGAGCGCGTTCGGCCCGCCAGGGCCCGGCGAGTCCTCGTCCGTCAGGTGGTCGAAGACCCACGGATGGCGCTGGAAGGTCGCATACGTGCGACGGGCGATCTGGGCCATCCCCTCGCGCCAGCCCTCGGCGAGCTCGTCATCGGGCACGAGCAGTTCGGCCATGATCGCGTCGTCCATCAGCGCCGCCAGCTCGTCCTTGGTGCGAACGTAGTGGTACAGGGTCATCGTGCCCGCGCCGAGCTCGGCGGCGATCCGGCGCATCGTCACCGCCTCGAACCCCTCCTCGTCGGCGATCCGCAGCGCCGCCTCGGCGATCCGCTCGCGCGAGTGCGCGGGCCTGCGCTCGCCGGGCGCGGGGCGCGACCAGATCGGCGTTGCGTCCTTGGACCTTGACATTTCGTACACCGTACCACTAGACTGTTCGTATGATGTACGACAACAGCGTACGAGATACGACAGACCGGTCCGCCGACGAGATCGCGCGACGCGACGACGGGTTCGTGCGGGGCGGTGACGAGATCGCGCGGTTCGCGCGGCGCGGCGACGGGATCGTGGCCGAGGGCCTCGGCAAGCGCTACGGCGACCTGTGGGCGCTGCGCGACCTCGATCTCGAGGTCCCGGCCGGGTCGGTCCTCGGCCTCCTGGGCCACAACGGTGCCGGCAAGACGACCGCCGTCCGCATCCTCACCACGCTCGCGCGCCCGACCACCGGCCACGCCCGTGTCGCGGGGTTCGACGTCGTCGCCGACGCGCACGAGGTGCGTGCCCGGCTCGGGCTCGCCGCCCAGGCCGCGACCGTCGACGGGCTGCTGACGGCCCGCGCGAACCTCGAGTTCGTCGGGCGCCTCTACCACCTGCCGCGCGCCGTCGCGCGCCGCCGCGCCGACGAGCTGCTGGAGCGGCTCGCCCTCGCGGACGCGGCCGACCGGCTCGTCAAGACCTTCTCGGGCGGCATGCGCCGCCGGCTCGACCTCGCCGCCACGCTCGTCGCCGCGCCTCCGGTGCTGTTCCTCGACGAGCCGACGACCGGGCTCGACCCGCAGAGCCGCAGCGAGCTGTGGGAGCTCCTGCGCGAGCTCGTGCGCGACGGCGCCACCCTGCTCCTCACCACCCAGTACCTCGAGGAGGCCGACCGGCTGGCGGACGACATCGTCGTGCTCGACCACGGCCGCATCGCCGCGTCCGGCTCCCCCGGCGAGCTGAAGTCGCGCGTCGGCGGCGAGCGGATCGACGTCACCGTCGCGGCCCCCGAGCACCTGCTCGCGGGCGAGGCCGCGCTCGCGCGATTCGCCGACGGGCCGCCCTCCAGCGACCCGGACGGCCCCGTCGTCACCGTCCCCGTGACCGCCGGCACGTCGCTGCTCGAGGTCGTCCGCGCGCTCGACGCCGCGGGCGTCGCCGCGACCGACGTCCACCGCCGCCAGGCGACGCTCGACGACGTCTTCCTCACCCTGACCACCACGCGCACCAAGGACGCCGCCTGATGTCCACCATCGCCATCCGCACGCGCTGGCTCGTGTCCGACAGCCTTGTGCTCGCGCGCCGCAACCTCGAGCACGTCCGCCAGATCCCCGAGAAGCTGCTCGACGTCACGCTCCAGCCGATCATGTTCGTGCTGCTGTTCGCGTTCGTGTTCGGCGGCGTGATCGCCGTGCCCGGCGGCGACTACACGGACTACCTGATCGGCGGCATCCTCGTGCAGACGCTGGCCTTCGGGATGATGGGCCCGGGCGTCTCGATCGCCACCGACCTCGGCGAGGGCATGGTGGACCGCGTGCGGTCGCTGCCGACCTCGCGCTCCGCCTACCTCGTCGGGCATTTCCTCGCGGAGCTGGCGGCCGCGCTGATCGGCCTCGTCGTGCTCACGGTCACCGGGCTGGCGGTCGGCTGGAGCATCGGCGCCGGCATCCCGGACGCGATCGCCGGGTTCGCCCTGCTCGTGCTGTTCGCCGCCGCGATGATCTGGCTCGGCACGCTGATCGGCGTCCTCGCGCGCACGCCGGATGCCGTGCAGGGCATCGCGTTCATCACCGTGTTCCCGCTGACGTTCCTGTCGAACGCGTTCGTGCCGGCGGCGGGGCTGCCGAACGGCCTCCAGCAGATCGCGGAATGGAACCCGGTGAGCGCGGTCGTCGCCGCGGTGCGCACGCTGTTCGGCAATCCCGCGGCGGTGCCGGCCGACGCGCCGTGGCCGCTCGCGCATCCGGTCCTCGCGGCCGTCCTGTGGTCGCTGGCCTTCCTGGCGATCTCGGCGCCGCTTTGTGTGGCGGCGTTCCGGCGCCGGACGACCGGCTGACTCAGCCCTCGACGCGCGTGACGGTCCCGGCGCGGGAGTCGACCACCCAGGCGGCTCCCCCGCCGACCGCGATCGAGGACGGGAAGCCGGGGATCCGCAGCACGCGACGCGTCGCGTGCGAGCCCGGCACGAGCTCGAGGACATCGCCGGTGGCCGTGTCGAGGACGAGCACCGCGTCGCGGGTGACGGCGAGCGCGCCGGGTGCCTTGCCGGCCGGGATCGGGTCGCCCTGGACCTGGCCGGTGGCGGCGTCGATCTGCGTCACGGTGCCGTCTCCGCGGTTTGCCACCCAGACCGATCCGAAGCCAACGGCGATGTCCTGCGGGTCGCGGCCGACCGGCACGCGCCGGCCCACCACGAGGTCCTCACGGGGATCGACGCGGGCCACCGTCCCGTCGCCGGAGTTCACCACCCACAGGTGATTCGCCCCAAGGGCGAGTGCGGTCGGGAAGGCGCCGGTGCGGAGCGGCGGCCCTTGCGGGCTGTTGCTGATCGGGTCGATCCGCATCACGGTTCCGCGCTGGCCGTTGGATACCCAGGCGCCGTCGGGACCGACGACCACGTCGATGGCGTCCGCACCGATCGCGATCCGCCGCCCGACCGAGTCCGGCACCGCCGGGTTGAGGCGGGTCACGCTGCCGTCACCGGCGTTGGCGGTCCAGACGGAACCGGCGCCCACCGCCACGCGGAGCGGCGCGGAGCCCGTGTCGTGGCGGGTCGCGTCGTCGGCCGTGCGGTCCGGGTCGACCGCGACGATGCGATCGTCTCGGCCGCTCGCGACCCAGACGGTGTCCTCCGTCACGGCGACGTCGGTCGGCAGGCGCGCGACGCGAAGCGTGTCCGTGGGGTCGTCCTCCCCGCCCAGCAGCATGACGACGAGCGCCGGGGCGACCAGCACGATGAGCAGGAGCGCAGCGGCGGCCCCAAGCACCCAGCGCGAGGCACGTGGGGCGGTCGGTGCGGCGTCGCCGGTCGCAGCGGTCATTGGTCCAGGGCCTGGGTGCCGGGCAGGCGGGTCGCGGGAACGGGAGCGTTGATGCGGGCATCCAGCGGGCGGTAGCCGGGATGCTCGGCCGCGGCGTAGGCGTGCAGCTGCGGCGCGCACCGGTACTGGTCGCGCCAGCCCACGTACACGCGCCGGGGGCCGCGCTCGAGCTCGTCCAGCCGCGCCTCGACTGCTGACCAGGGCACCGCCAGGGCCTCGTCCAGCGTGGCTCCCTGCTCGGTCGCCATCGCGAGGCCGACCAGTCGGCCCTTGCCATCCACCACCGGCCCGCCCGAGGACTCGGGCACGAGCGGCGCGTCGAGGCGGAGTGCGCCGACGAGGGGGCGCAGGCCGCCGCCGAGCGAAGCACTCACGCCGGTCTTTGCCGTCCGCGTCGGGATCGTCACGAGGCTGCCCGTCCCGAGATCGGGGTCGGCCTCGCGGCGGCCCACGGCCGTCAGCAGGTCGGAGGGCGCCGGCTCCGAGCCGTCCGCCGTCGGCAGGGCGACGAGGCCGGGGACGCGAGGCTCGACCTGGACCAGCGCCAGGTCATCGCACGGTGCCCGCGCGACGATCCGGCCGTGCAGGACGCCGAGACCGGTCGTCACGCGCAGCGATTTCGCGCCCCAGACGCTGTGCGCGGATGTGAGGACCAGCCCGCTGTCGGGGTTGATGACCGTGCCCGAGCTGCGCACGCGGTCGCCGCCGATCTGCGCGTCGACGGCCGCGACGCCGAGGTTCAGACGTTGTTGCGCGGTGAGCGGCGCGGTCGCGGCCGGCTCATCTCCTCCGCATCCGGAGAGGAGGAACAGCCCTATGAAGCCCAACACCGTGGCTCCGACGATGACGCCCACCTGGCGCACTGCCCGATGCTAACCACGGCCTGCAAGCCCCGGTCGGGAATGTGGTCCGATACAGGACATGGTCAGTGGTCTGACCGCAACATTGTCCAGCGAACGACATGGCGCGAGCCTGCGCCCCGTCCCATGATGGGAGCTGTCACGCAGGACAACGCCATCTCAGCCCCGGCCCGGAGGGCCCCCCGGAAAACTGGCTCGCCCCGCCTCTCGCGGCGTCATGCGCTCGCCGCGGGAGTGTTCGTCGTCCTGCTCGCGGCGACCGTCGCCCTCGCGACGGGCCTCTCCGGCGGCTCGAGCTCGGAGGCCGTCGTCATCCGGGTGCCGGGCGCTCCGACCGGCGTGGCGGCGACCCGCGACATCGTGTGGGTCGCGGCTGCCGGCTCGCAGGCGGTGTGGCCGATCGACGCAGCCACCGGCCGCCAGGCCGGGCCCGGGATCCGGACCGGCGGGGCGCCGTCGCGGCTCGCGGTCGGCGCCGGCGGCCTCTGGGTCGCGGACAGCGCGCGCGGCTCGGTGATCCCGGTCGACACGGTCTCGCAGCAGGTGTTCGGCGCCATCGAGGTGGGAGCCGACGTCACCGACGTCGAGCTCGCCGCCGGTGCCGTTTGGGTCGCCAGCTCCGCCGAAGGCGTGCTGCGGGCGATCGAGCCGGACGGTGCTCCAGTCCGCCGGCTGCGCGTGGGCGGCGATCCGGTGGACCTCGCCGCAGGCGGCCGCTGGGTCGTGGCGGCCGGCGCCGGCGGCACGCTGACGCGGATCGATGCGCGGACGCGGCAGACCGTCGGCGGGCCCGTGGACGTGGGCGGACAGCCGGTGGCCGTTGCGGTGAGCGGCGACAGGGCGTGGATCGCGGACGCCGCCCGCGGGACGATCGGCGCGGTCGACCTTCGCACGGGCCGGGCCGCCGGCACCGTCGAGGTCGGCCGGAAGCCGGTCGCCGTCGCCGCGGACGGCGACGAGATCTGGGTGCTGTGCCGCGGGGACCGGACGCTCGTGCGCGTCGACGGCCGCGACGGCGAGGTCCTCTCCCGGCGCGAGCTCGAGCTCCAGCCGACCGCGATGGCTCTCGACGATCGGCACGTCTGGGTGGCGTCAGGCACGGACCGGGAGGTGCTCCGGATTGACCGCTGACCGGCCCGGTCTCTCGCTGCGCCGCTTCCTGCTCGCCCTCGCGATGTGCCTCGTGCTCGGCGCGCTCGGCGGCGCCCTCGTCGCCGAGCTGCAGGAAGACCCGCAGGCGCGGCCGCGGTTCATCCCGCCGCGCGAGGAGGCCCGCGACTTCCGGCTTCGCGACGAGGACGGCAAGTGGCGAACGCTCGAGGACGCCCGCGGCGATGTCGTCGTGCTGACATTCCTGTACTCCGGTTGCTGGGATCTCTGCCCGGAGCAGGCGGCCGAGATCGTGGAGGCGGTCACCGAGGTGGGCGTCAAGGGCGTGACGGTCTACGGCGTGAGCGTCGACCCGGTCGGCGACACGCCGCGGCGTGTCCGCGCATGGCTCGACGTCCGCGGGCTGCAGGAGGCGCCCGTGCACTTCCTCATCGGCTCGCGCAGCGAGCTCTCCCCCATCTGGACGGCGTACGGGATCGTGCCGATCAACGCCACGCCGGACGAGGCGGCCGCAGCAGCGGTGGCCACCGAACGCTTCCGCGCGCAGGCCGCCGCCGAGGGGCTCGACCTCGCGTCGCGGCCCTACGAGCATCCGGACCGGCCGCCGCCGCCCGAGGCCAGCGACCCGTATCCCGACAGCAGCCGCCTGGAGTACCGCGGGCGCACGCGCCACGCCCAGGGCGTGCTGTTCGAGCACTCGGCGTACGTGATGCTGATCGACAAGCGCGGCGTCCAGCGGCTCGGCATCCCGTACGAGCGACTCGAAGTCGACACGCTCGCGCAGGACCTCCAGGTGCTGCTCGACGAGCCGTCCTAGCCGGGTCGGCGACGACGGCGCGCCAGCGTGGCGCCGTACCAGCTCTGGAGCGTGCCGGAGACGTGCCAGCCGTGCGCCTCGAGGCCCTCGAGCAGCGTCCCGTGCGCCGCGACCGCCGGCTCGGTCTCCTCGACGGGCCGGCCCGTGGGGCGGCCGAAGCGCGGCGAGCGCGCCATCACGTGCGCGTTCCCGTACTCGTCGAGCGCCAGCGCGACGAACTCCGCCTCGGCGCCCTCCGGCCGCGTGGCGACGAGCGCCCGGTCGATCTCGCCGTTCTCCCGCTCCGCCAACGGCCGCGAGAGCCGGCGCTCGTACCACGGGCCGTCTCCGGGGGGCTCGAGCTGCCAGCCCGCCGCGGCGAGGTGGAGCAGCAGCCGGCGGTGAGCGCGGCCGGCGGCGCTGGTCTCCTGGATGACCATCCCGCGCGGGACCGCGAAGCCGAGCGACTGCGCGACCACCCGGTGCGAGCCACCCTTGTCCTTGACGCGGACCTCGAACCGCCCGCGGCCCCAGGCGTGCGAGAGCGCGACCACGCAGGTCTCGGTGGCGGCGTCGAGCTCGTGGGCGACCGGCAGCGGCGCCGGCACTGCGGCTGGCACAGTCGGCGGCGCGACGCTCACCGGCTCAGGTTCGGGCGCGGGGGCCGCAGCCTCGGGAGCGGCGGATGGCCGCCGCACGCTGATGACGTAGCCAGCGCCGACCGCGCCGAGCAGGAGCACCACAGCGAGGATCGGCGCCAGCTCGTTGCCATCGTCCTCCGGCAGCCCAGGCCCGGCGGCGGAGACCGGCTCAGGCCCCGGCTCCCACAGCCGGTCGGGGAGCGCTGCGGCGTCCTGCCGGACCTGCTCGTCGTCCGCTCCCTGCCGAGCCGCCGCGGCCGCCGGACCGGCGAGCAGGAGCGCGACAACCAGCGCGATGGCCTTCCCTGTGCGCATCACGCGGCGATCGTACCCGCGCCGGAGCGCGGCGTGGGATCGCGTCTTATCCGCCGCCGACGCCGAGCGGGCATGCTGGTGTCGTGCCGCGCTGGTCGGTCCTGCTCTTCGTGGTCGTGTTCGCGGCGATCGTCGCCCTCGTGCTCGCCAACCGCGGCGACGACGACCCAGAGCCGTCGGCGCCGCGCCGCACGACGACCGAGGGCGCCGGGCTCGAGGCGCACCTGCGGGCGCTCCAGGAGATCGCCGACGAGCACGGCGGCACGCGGGCGGCCGGCTCCCCGGGCGACGCAGCGACCGCCGACTACATCGAGCAGCGCCTGCGAGCAGCGGGCTACCGCGTCACGCGGCAGCGCTTCGCAGTGCCGTTCTTCCGCGAGTCGTCGCCGCCGCGGCTGGTCGTCGGCTCGCGCCGGGTGAGCCCGATCCGGACGCTCCAATTCTCGCCCGGCGCCACCGCCTCCGGTCGCGTCGTCCCAGCCGGCCTGGGCTGCTCGGCCAGCGAGTTCGCGGCGCTGCGCGAGGGCGACGTCGCGCTCGTGCGGCGCGGGACGTGCTTCTTCCGCGACAAGGCGCTGAACGCCCAGCGCGCGGGTGCTGCGGCTGCGCTGGTCGTCGACCAGGAGCGCCGGCCCGTCGCCGCCTCGCTCCAGCGCCCCGGGCTGCGGATCCCCGTGCTGGCGCTCGGCGCGGGCGCCGGCGAGGGCCTCGCCGGCCGCCGGGCGACCGTGACGGTCG
>JBKOYW010000188.1:0-9429 GCA_046744275.1 Actinomycetota bacterium | reverse complement strand
GTACCGGCCAGCGCGGTCGTCAGGGCGCCCCACTCGCTCTGCCACGCCCCGGCGGCGCGCTCGTGCTCGCCCGCCATCGCCTCGAGCAGCACACCCACCGCCCCGCGCACCGACCTGGCCGCCGCCCGCGCGCGGACTGCGCCGACCGGGTTGCGCTTGTGGGCCATCGCCGACGAGCCGCCGCGCCCGCCCTCGCTCGCCTCGGCCACCTCGCCGACCTCGTTCTGGGCGAGGAGGACGATGTCGAGCGCGACCTTCTCGCATGCACCGGCCGCGATCGCCAGCGCCGCGCCGAGCGCCGCAATCCGTGTGCGGTCGCCGTGCCAGGGCAGCGCCGGCTCGGCCAGCTCGAGGCGCGCGGCGAAGCCGGCGAGCACCGCCGGTCCGAGCCCAGCCAGCGTGCCGGCGCCGCCGCCGAGTTGCGCGGCCAGCTCGACCTCCCGCATGCGATCGCGGGCGGCGGCCACGCCGCTCAGCCAGCCTGCCGCCTTGAGCCCGAACGTCGTCGGCAGCGCCTGCTGCATCAGCGTGCGGCCGGCCATCGGCGTGCCGCGGTGCACGACGGCGAGCCGGGCGCAGGCGGCGACCACGCCATCCAGCTCGTCGAGGATCAGGCCGCGCGCCCGGCGGGCGACGAGCATCGCCGCCGTGTCGAGGATGTCCTGGCTCGTCGCGCCGAAGTGCGCCTCGGGCGCTCGCTCGCGAACGGCGCGAGCGAGTGGCACGACCGGGTTCGCCGCCTCGCGCGCGCCGGAGAGGTCGAAGTCGTTGTCGCGGCACGCGGTGGCGACGGCGGCCGCCGCCTCGGCCGAGATCACGCCTTCGTCCGCCTGCGCCGCGGCCAGCGCCGCCTCGGCCTCGAGCATCGCGGCGACCCACGCGACGTCGGCGACGGCCGCCTGGAGCGCGGGGGGCACGAAGATGGAGGTGAAGCTAGACGTCAAGGAACGCGGTCTGGCGCTCGCCCTGCAGGTGGATGTCGAAGGCAAGCACACCGTCGAGCGGCCGCGCGATCAGGGTCGCGCGCAGCGCGAGGTCCTCGATCGAGGCCAGCAGCGGGTCGGCGGCGTTGGCGGCCGCCTCGTCCGGGAAGTAGAGGCGGGTGTAGAGGTGCCGCAGGAGCCCGCGGGCGAGCACGCAGACCGCGATGTGCGGCGCCTGGCCGTCGACCGCGCCGGGCTTGACGGTCACGAACTCGAACCGCCCCTCGGCGTCGGTGGCGCAGCGCCCGAAGCCGGTGAAGCCGTCCTCCAGCGGCAGCTCCTCGCGTGTGTCCTCCGGGTGCCGGTAGCGCCCGTGGCGGTTGGCCTGCCAGACCTCCACGAGGGCGTCGTCGACCGGCTGGCCGTCGCCGTCGATCACCGCGCCGACGATCCGGATCGCGTCGCGGTCGCCGGGCGAGACGAGGCGCTCGCCGCCCTCGTAGGGCAGCGCGAACTCGAAGAACGGCCCGACGGTCTGCGACGGGGTGCTCTCGGGCATCAGTCCTCCATCGGCGTCGCCTCGCGCCCGCGCAGCACGATGTCGAACCGATAGCCGAGCGCCCACTCCGGCTCGGTCGTGTCGAGGTCGAAGCGCGCGATCATGCGCTCGCGCGCGGCCGGGTCGCGGACCGACTGGAAGATCGGATCCTGCCCGAACAGCGGGTCGCCCGGGAAGTACATCTGCGTCACGAGCCGGGTGGCGAACGCGGTCCCGAACAGCGAGAAGTGGATGTGCGCCGGCCGCCAGGCGTTGTCGTGGTTGCCCCACGGGTACGCGCCCGGCTTGACCGTGACGAAGCGGTAGCCGCCCTCGTCGTCGGTCAGGCAACGGCCGGCGCCGGTGAAGTTGGGGTCGAGCGGCGCCGGGTGGCGATCGGCGCGGTGCACGTACCGGCCGGCCGCGTTGCACTGCCAGATCTCGACCAGCGAGTTGCGGACCGGGCGCCCGTCGCCGTCGAGGACGCTGCCGGTGACGATGATCCGCTCGCCCAGCGGCTCGCTCTCGTGCTGGCGGGTGAGGTCGTAGTCGAGCGGGCCGATGCGCTCGTGGCCGTAGACCGGCCCGGTGATCTCCGACAGCGTGTGGGGAAGCAGGATCAGCGGCCGGTCGGGCGCGCGCAGCCGCGTCGAGCGGTACTCGGGCGAGAGGTACTCCGGGTGCGTCCCGGGCGGGTCGCGCCGGTAGCCGTTCATGCCTCGATCACCGTCGCGATCCCTTGGCCGACGCCGATGCACATCGTCGCCAGCCCCCAACCGCCGCCGCGCCGGCGCAGCTCCCACGCCAGCGTCGTGAGCAATCGCGTGCCGGAGTTCCCGAGCGCGTGGCCGAGCGCGATCGCGCCGCCGTTGACGTTGACGATGTCGGGGTCGAGCTCCTTCCACTCGGCCAGGCACGCGAGCGACTGCGCGGCGAACGCCTCGTTGAGCTCGACCGCCGCCAGGTCGCCCCAGCCGATGCCGGCTCGTCGCAGCGCCTTCTCGGCCGCCTCGACCGGGCCGATCCCATACAGCGGCGGGTCGACCGCGCTCGTCGCCCGGCTCGCGATCCGCGCCAGTGGCTGGTCCTCCTCGGACGTGAGCAGCACGGCCGAGGCGCCGTCGTTCATCGGCGACGAGTTGCCGGCCGTGACTCTGCCGTCCTTTCGGAAGACGGGCTTCAGGGCCGCGAGCTTCTCGAGCGTCGTGTCGGCGCGGATGTTCTCGTCGCGCTCGAGGTCGATGTCGATGACCCGCACGACCTCGTCGTCGAACGCGCCGCGGTCCCAGGCCGCGGCGGCCTTCTGGTGGCTGCGCAGCGCGAACTCGTCCTGCTGCTCGCGCGTGATCTCGTAGCGATCGGCGAGGATCTCGGCGCCCTCGCCGAGCGAGACGGTCCACTCGTCGGGCATCCGCGCGTTGACCATCCGCCAGCCGAGCGTCGTCGAGTGCATCGTCTCGTGCGTGCGCGGGAACGGCTTCTCCGGCTTCTGCACGACCCACGGCGCGCGGCTCATCGACTCCACGCCACCGGCCACGCAGAACGACTCGTCGCCGGCCGCGATCGCACGGCTGGCGCTGAACACGGCCTCCATGCCGGAGCCGCACAGGCGATTGACGGTCGCGCCGGGGACCGAGGTGGGGAGGCCCGCGAGCAGCGCCGCCATGCGGGCGACGTTGCGGTTGTCCTCGCCGGCCTGGTTGGCGTCGCCGAAGTAGACCTCTTCGATCTTCGCGGCGTCGACCCCGTTGCGCTCGACCAGCGCCCGCACGACGGTGGCGGCCAGGTCGTCCGGCCGCGTCGTCGCCAGCGAACCGCCGAGCTTCCCGACGGGCGTGCGCACGGCGTCGACGATGAAGACCTCTCTCATGCGGCCTTCAGCTCCCTCAGCAGCGCGAGCTCCTGCTGCGTCGGCGGGTCGGTGGTCCGAAGGTCGTCGGCCACCTCCAGCTCCCAGCCGGTCGCCTCGCGCGCCAGGTCGAGCGTGACGCCGGGATGCAGCGCCTCCAGCACGAGCTCGCGATCGCGGCGCAGCACGCCGAGGTCGGTGATCACCACCTGCTCGCCCGCGCCGAGCGAGCTCGTGAAGTCCAGCTCGCCGACGAACGTGCGCGGCGACTGGCGGATGATCGTGATCACCCGCCGAGCCTGTGCCGCGATCTCCGGCGCGCCGCCAGCCCCGGGCAGGCGCACCTTCGGCTCGTCGTAGGAGCCGATGACCGTCGAGTTGAGGTTGCCGTGGCGGTCGATCTGCGCGGCGCCGAGGAAGCCGACGTCGATCCGCCCTCCCTGCAGCCAGTAGTTGAAGATCTCCGGCACCGAGACGACCGAGTCGGCGGTCTCGGCGAGGTCGCCGTCGCCGATCGAGAGCGGCAGCCGGGTCGGCTTCGAGCCGATCGTGCCCGACTCGTAGATCAGCACCACGTCCGGCGCGTGCATGCCGCGCGCGAGGTTGGCGGCGGTGCTGGGCAGCCCGATGCCGACGAAGCAGACCTCGCCGTCGCGCAGCTCGCGGGCCGCGGCCACGGTCATCATCTCGTCGGCGCTGTGCTCCACAGGACGTGCTCCTCCATCCAGCTCCGGAACGTGTCGCGGTCGCGCGCGATCGGGTCCCAGGCCCGGTAGAAGTCGTTGTCGCGGTCGTAGTACGAGTGGGCGTACGACGGGTGCGCTCCGCGCGGCGCCTCGGCGACCGCGGTGATCGCCCAGCGCGGGATCACGATCGCGCCCGGCCGCGGCTCGAGCTCGTCGACGATCTCCTCGACGGTCACCAGCGAGCGCTCGGAGGCGAGCACGATCTCCTTCTGGATCCCGACGATCCCCCACAGCTGCACGTTGCCGGCCCGGTCGGCGCGCTGGGCGTGGACGATGCCGACGTCGGGCCGCATGGCGGGCACCGCGGTCAGGTCCTCGCCGGTGAACGGGCACCGCACCTTTGCGACGTTGGTGCGCGGCTCGAGGTCGGTCCCGATGTAGCCGCGCAGGACCGCGAACGGCAGCCGCGCGGCGCCCGCCGCGTAGCGGTTGGCCATGCCCGCGTGCGAGTGCTCCTCGAGCTCGAGCGGCGCGGGCCAGCCGTTCTCGACCGCGTCCCTCAGCCGGTGCAGGGAGCCGACCCCGGGGTTGCCGCCCCACGAGAACACGAGCCGGCGCGCGCAGCCCATGCCGATCAGCTGGTCGTAGATGAGGTCGGGCGTCATCCGCACCAGCTCGAGGTCGCGCCGCCCCTGGCGGACGATCTCGTGCCCGGCGGCGAACGGGATCAGGTGCGTGAACCCCTCCAGCGCGACCGTGTCGCCGTCGCGGACGAGCGAGTCGATCGCGTCGTGGAGCGAGACGATCTCCACCATCGCGTCTAGTGTGTCAAATCAATTGACCTGATTGCCGTCGCGCTCGCGCGTCATCGCGAGCACGTCGCGCAGATACAGCAGGTGCTCGCGCATGGCCCGCTCCGCGCGCGGCCGGTCGCCCTTCTCGATCGCCTTCAGCAGCGCCACGTGCTGGTCGAGCACCGCCGACGGCAACACCGCGTCGCGGAGCTCCTCCATCAGCTTCGGCTGCAGGACCTCGTACACCCAGCCGGTCAGCGCCGACGCCATCCGGTTCCCGGCCGCGGCGGCGATCTCGCGGTGGAATTCGGTGTCGGCCTCGTGGATAGCGTCGATGTCGCCGGCGGCCGCCGTCTCGGCCTCGAGGGCGGTCCGCAGGCGCTCGAGCGTCTGCTCGTCGGCCTGGAGCGCAGCGAGCCCGGCCAGCGGGACCTCGAGCAGCGTGCGCGCGTCGAGCAGCTCCTCGAGCGACACCGCGCCGGTCTCGAGCATCATGCCGACGGAGTCGCTGAGGCTGCGGCGGACGCCCTGGTCGGCGGTGTGGGCGACGAAGATCCCGCCGCCCGGGCCCTTGTTCGCACGGATCAGGTTCCCGCTGGCGAGCAGCTTGAGCGCCTCCCGCAGCGTCGGGCGGCTGACGCCGAACTCGGCGGCGAGGTCCTCCTCGCGGCCGAGGAAGTCGCCGGGGCCGAGGCCGGACGCCTGGATCCGGTGCTGGAGCGCCGTCGCGACCTGCTCGCTGGCGCCGCGGATCCTCACGACCATCCACGCTCCCGCAGGTCGACGACGCGGCGTGACTTGTTCTCGCTGCGCGGCAGCACGCCCGCCGCGACGGGCACGATCCGGATCCGCAGGCCGAGCTGGTGGCGCATGACCTCCTGCAGCTTGCGCGCGCGTGAGCCGTCGTCGAGCTCGACCTCGAGCTTGATCTCGTCCATGCCGCCGGCCTCGGTGTAGAAGGTGATCCGGAACTCGCCCGAGCCGGTCACCGAGCGCACCGCCTCCTCGACGGCGGAGGGGAAGACGTTCATCCCGCGGATGACGACCATGTCGTCGGTGCGGCCGACGATCCCGCCCGGCAGCCAGCGGTCGTCGTGGCCGCCGGGGCAGCGCTCGTCGGTGTTGAGCACGACGTCGCCGGTGCGGTAGCGCAGCACCGGGAAGCCGGTGCGGCCGAGCGGGGTCACCAGCAGCTCGCCGCGCTCGCCGGCGCCCACCGGCTCGAGGTCGGCGCCTACAATCTCGCACGCGAACTGCGACTCGTCGACGTGGAGGCCGCCTCCCTCCGGGCACGGGTAGCCGAACGGGCCCGCCTCGGTGGAGCCCGCGTGCTCGTAGACGCGCGCGCCGAACGCCTCCTCGATCGCGGTGCGCACGGCCGGCAGCGACGCGCCCGGCTCGCCCGTGCACACGACGGCCTCGATCGTCTCCAGCGCGCCCTCCATCTGCTGCTCGACCGCGACCTCGTGCAGCCGCAGGGCGTAGGTCGGTGTGCATGCCAGGGCCGTGGCGCGCGTGTCGGCGATCGTCTGCAGGCGCTGCGCGGACGTCATGCCGCCGGTGACTACGGCCATCGCGCCGACCTCCTGCAGGCCCTCCTTGGTCGCCCAGAAGTGGATGTGCGGCCCGAACGAGTACGCGAGCGCGACGCGATCGTCGGCGCCGATGCCGATCCGCTCGAAGCTGCGCGCCAGGCACGAGCGCCACCACGCCCAGTCCTCCGCCGTGTCGAGCACCCGCAGCGGCGGCCCGGTCGTGCCGCTCGTCTGGTGGACGGCGACGTAGCGGTCGAGCTCGTAGGTGAGGTTGGTGCCGAACGGCGGGTGGGCTGCCTGGTCGGCGACCAGCTCGGACTTCGTCAGCGGCGGCAGCGCGTCCGACCGATCCCAGCCGGCCAGGCGCGCCTGGTGGAAGGGATTGCGCGCGAGGACCAGCTCCAGCAGCTCCTCGTAGACGATCACTGCGCGACCCTAGCCTCTTCCCGCTTGATCAAGCGGTACACGTGCGCGCGCAGGCGCGCGAACTCCGCAAGCTCCTTGGTCTCGACCTGGTCGCGCGGGCGCGGCAGGTCGACCTCGAGGATCTCCTTGACGGTGGTGGGGGAGGGCCCGAGCACGACGATCCGGTCGCTCAGGTACACCGACTCGTCGATGTCGTGGGTGACGAACACGATCGTCACGTCGTAGCGCTCGCGCACCTCGAGGATCAGGTCCTCGAGGTCGGCGCGGGTCTGGGCGTCGACCGATGCGAACGGCTCGTCCATCAGCAGGATCTCGGGCTGGTACGCAAGCGCTCGGGCGATCGCCACGCGCTGCTGCATGCCGCCGGAGAGCTGCCACGGGTAGCGGTCGATGAAGCGCGTCAGCCCGACCGCCTCGACCGCCTCCTCGACCAGCCGCGTCCGCTCGGCCTTGTCGAGCTTCTTGTGGCGCAGCGGCAGCGTCACGTTGCTGCGCACCGACATCCACGGCATCAGCGAGCGGCTGTACTCCTGGAAGACGAGCGCCATCTCCTCCGGCGGCCGCGTGACCGGCTGGTCGTCGAGCAGGACCCGGCCGGAGGTCGGCGCGAGCAGGCCGGACATGATCTTCAGCAGCGTCGTCTTGCCGCAGCCCGACGGCCCGACCACGCAGACGAACTCGCGCTCGGACACCTCGAAGCCGATGTCCGCGATCGCCTGCGTGTCGCCGTATGCCTTCGCGACGCTCTCGATCCTAAGCATCAGGTGTGCGCTCCCCGGTGCCAGGCCAGGACCCGGCGCTCGACGACGGTGAACAGGAGGTTCAGGACGTAGCCCAGGATGCCGAGCAGCAGGATCCCCGACCACATCTCGGGGATCGCGAACGTGCGTTGCGACTGCAGCACGAAGAAGCCGATCCCGTTCGTGCTGGCGACCATCTCGCTGATCACCATCAGGATCACCGCCAGCGACAGGCTTGTGCGCATGCCGGCGAAGATCTGCGGGCCCGCCGCGGGCAGGATCACGAGCCGCAGCCGCGTCGTTCCGCGCACGCCGTAGACGCGCGTGGTCTCGGCGAGCGTGGGATCGATGCCCCGGATGCCGTCGATCGTGTTGAGCAGCACCGGCCACAGGCAGACGAAGGCGATGATCAGGACCTTCATCGAGTTGCCCACGCCGATCACGACGATCGCGAGCGGCAGCAGCGCGGGCGGCGGGATCGCGCGCAGGAACTCCACGATCGGCGACGCGGCGCGGCGCGCCGTGCGGTTCAGGCCGAGCGGGATCCCGACCAGCACCGCGACGACGACCGCGATCGCGTAGCCGGCGCCGAGCCGCAGCAGGCTCGGCACCACGTCGCTGCCCACGCGCTCGAACACCCAGGTGTCGTTGAACGTGGAGAGGATGTCGGTCAGCGGCGGGTAGTAGAAGGTGTCCGAGCCGGCCGACCACACCGCCCACAGCCCGAGCAGCGCGAGCGGGACGAGGACCTCGAGCACCGCGCCCAGCCGCTTCATGCCGCGACCCGCCGATGAGAGGGATGCCAGTGCAGCACGCGCCGCTCGGCCTGCGTGGTGAGCAGGTTCAGCAGCCAGCCGAGCAGGCCCGTGGTGATGATCAGCGCGTACATCAGCTCGATCGCGCCGCTCGAGCGCGCGACGTTGATCGAGCGGCCGAGTCCGGCCGAGCCGATCACGATCTCCGCGGTCACGGCCAGGATCAGCGCCACGGCGGAGGAGATCCGCAGGCCGGTTGCGATGTACGGCACTGCGCTCGGGAGCTTGATCCGCCACAGCCGCTCGAACCGGCCGAGCCCGAACGAGCGGGCGGTGTCGGTCGCCACCGGGTCGACGTCCTGGACGCCGTACAGCGTCTGCACGAACAGCGGCCAGAAGCTCGCGAAGGCGGCGAGGAAGACCTTGCTCTCGAGCCCGACGCCGTAGATCAGCACCGCGAGCGGCACGAGCGCGACGGACGGGATCGGCCGCAGGAACTCGACCACGAAGCGCACGGCGCGGTAGAAGAGCGGGCTCGACCCGATGACGATGCCGAGCGGGATCGCGAGCGCGGCCGCGATCCCGAGCCCGAGCGCCCAGCCCTGCAGCGTGTTGCCGACCGCGCTCCAGAAGTCGCTCTCGCCGAGCAGCCGGACCAGCTCCTCGACGGTGGCGGTCATCGAGGGAACGTGGTCCTCGTTGAGCAGGCCGATCCCGACCACCAGCTCCCACAGGGCGAGCGCGCAGATGACTGCGATCGCCGGCGCGATCATGCGTACGGGATCCCGGTGTAGTTCTCGGCCAGCATCGTGGAGGCGGCGCGCGAGGAGGTGACGTAGTCGAGCTCGGCGATCTGGAGTCGTGCCTGGATGTCGTCCTCCTCGGGGAAGCGGTGCAGCATCGAGGTCATCCACCACGAGAACTGCTGCACGCGCCAGACGCGCTGCAGGCACGTGTGCGAGTACGCCTCGAGCCTGCGCTCGTCGCCCTTGTGCAGCCAGTCGGACAGCGCGCGGGCGAGCACGCGCACGTCGGCTACGGCGAGGTTGAGGCCCTTGGCGCCGGTCGGCGGGACGATGTGGGCGGCGTCCCCGGCGAGGTAGAGGCGGCCGTGCTGCATCGGCTCGACGAGGAACGAGCGCATCGGCGTGATGCCCTTCTCGACGATCGGCCCCTCCTTCAG
>JBKOYW010000214.1:0-4980 GCA_046744275.1 Actinomycetota bacterium | reverse complement strand
CTCGGTGCGCTCTTGGACGCGCATCCGCGGCTGATCGGCATCGACGAGTTGGCCCGGCAGCTCACGGATGTCCCTCGCGTGCGCGAGGCGTTGAGGGTGCTGGTTGATGACGGGCTCGCGACGCAGCTGGGTGATCGCGTTGGCGCGTCGCGCGCGGCGGTGCGGTTCGCCGTGCTCGGACGGTCGTCGACTGCCGAGTGAGCGCGATCACGCGCTGTAGGTTTCACGGCATCGCTGATGCGCTCCGCGGCCACACTCGAGGACGGGACGGCGCTCTACGCACCGCGCGGCGAGCTGCCGTACGACCCGGTCGCCGACCTTGTGCAGGTGCCATCTGTGCGGCAGGTGGTACCGGGCCCTAGGCCCGCATCTGCTCCGCCACGGGTGGACGGCTGACGAGTACCGGCTGGCCATCGGCCTCAGTCCGCGACGTGCGCTGGCGACTCCATCGGTCTCGGAGCGGCACGCCGCGATCGCGCGAGCGCTGCTCGATCGTGACCCGCGCGTGCGGGCCGCTCTGGCCATCGGCGTCGAGCGCGCTCGCTCGGGTGAGCTGCCGGCCGCCGGCACGGCGGTGATGAGCCGCGAGCTGGCGCGGCCGCAGCTGATGGAGCTCCGTCGCCGTCAGGGCCGCGAGCTCGGACGCCGACGCGCGGAGTCGTTCCGCGCTGAGCGCGAGCTGCGGGCTCGAGCGCTCGGCTACCCGGACCTGGCCACGTACCTGCACCAGCGATACACGGCGGACGGCGCCCGCGTCGAAGACCTCGCCCGCGAACTCGACGTGGCGCTGTCGGCCGTGGTGGCCGAGATGGACCGCGCGGGGATCCCACGGCGGCCGCGCGGTGAACGGACCGCGCGCGGATACGCGGCGCGTCGCGCGCGGCTTGGCCGCGCCTGAGGTCGCGTCTACTCGCCCGCGAGGATCGGCAAGTTGCCACTTTCGTTGCCACTCGCTGTTTCCAGCGCCGATCCCGGCAAGCGCGATTCAGACGCGAGGCGGATCTGCAGGTCTTTTGCCCTCTTAGCTCAGTGGGTAGAGCACTTCCCTCGTAAGAGGATCCGCGTCCGCGCGGCCACGCCAACAAGACGCACATCTTGTGGGCGTTTGCAGCGGTTTCCGTGCTCGATAGGCTCGCTGCCGGCTCGTCGTCTGCGACCGGCTTTCTGTCAAGGCCGGTCGAAAAGTGGACCACTTGCGCCGGTTGAAAAGTGGACCACCTCGATCCGCGTAGACGGATCCGTTCTGAGGGATTAGCGGCTGCGAGCGGAGCGAAGGCGCGTAGCGCCGAGCGGAGCTCGTAGCCGCTTGTGCGCCTCGTCGGGGCCCTGTCCGGGCGGTTGGGCGTGTTCGCCGAGGAATCGGGGGTCCGTAAACGGCGTCTGCGGGCTTCGGCGAGGTGCCCGAGGGTGATCGGTCAGGCGATTTCGGCGTGTTTGGGGCCGATGCGGGCGTCGAGGTCCTTGCCGCGTAGGCGGTAGCTGTCGCCCTTGAGCGACAGGATCTCGGCGTGGTGGATGAGCCGATCGATCATCGCGGTGGCGGCCATGTCGTCACCGAAGATCTCGCCCCAGGCGCTGAAGGGCTTGTTGGAGGTGACGATCATCGAGGCGCGCTCGTAGCGGCTGGAGACCAGGCTGAACATGAGGTTGGCGGCCTCGGGATCGAACGGGATGTAGCCGACCTCGTCGACGACGACCAGCGGGATGAACGACAGTCGGCGCAGCTCGGCCTCGAGGCTGCCCTGGCGCTTGGCCTCGCCGAGGCGGGCGACCCATTCGGTGGCGGTCGCGAACTGCACGCGCTGGCCGGCCAGGCAGGCGCGGATCGAGACGGCGATCGCCAGGTGCGTCTTGCCGGTCCCGGGCGGGCCGAGCAGGATCACGTTCTCGCGCGCGTGCAGGAAGTCGAGCTGGCCGAGGTGCTCGACGATCGTCTTCTTGACCGAGCGCTGGAAGGTGAAGTCGAACTCCTCCAGCGTCTTTCTGGCGGGGAAGCGCGCGGCCTTGATCCGGCTCTCGCCGCCGTGGCTGTCGCGTGAGGACACTTCCGTTGACAGCAGCGCTTCGGCGAAGCGCTCGTAGCTCCACTGCTCCTCGCGGGCGCGCTCGGCGAGCGCCGGCAGCGCGCGGGCCGCGGCCGGCGCTTTCAGCGCGCGGAACAGATGCGCGAGCTCGGCGGTGGTCCGACTCATGTCGGGATCAGGGCGTCGTAGCGGGCCAGCGGTCGGACCTCGACCTCGACGTCGTGGCGTCCGCGCCGACGGGCGCGCATCCGCTCGAGCTCGCTCTGATGCTGCGGGTCGGTGCTCGTCAACCCGCCGGCGAAGCTGCGCCGGTGCCGACAGGCGACCTCGCCGGCGTCGAGCACGACCGCGATCACCTCGCCCTGCGAGACGCGAACCTCGACGCGGCGCCCCGCGAACGCGGGGTCGATCGAGTAGTCGTTGCGGTCAACACGCAGATATGGCTGCGCCGGCACCCGCGTCACGAACCGCCGGTCGGTGTCGGGCATGCGCGCAGGCAGCGGCCGCATCCGCCCGTGCTCCTCGATCAGTCGCTCGGCCGGGACGGCACGGACCGTTCGGTGCACCCGTCCGTTGACGCGATCGCACCAGCCGTCGAACTGCAGCTGGAAGTCGACCGGGTTCGCGAACCGCCGGCCCGGCTCGAAGTTGGTGCGCATGAACCGGTGCGAGCGCTCCAGCAGCCCCTTGGCCTGCGCGTCGCCGGCATCCAGGATCACCCAGCCGACCCCGAGCTGCCCGCAGAACGCGACGAATTCGCTCGTCGGTCGGCCGCCGCCGGCGATTGCGCCCTCGCGATCCCACACCAGCTTCTCCGGCAGCGCTCCGATCCGCGCCAGGCAGCGCCCGACACCCCACAGGATGTCGGGCGCTTCCTTGGAGAAGATCAACGCGCCCGCGAGCACGCGTGACCAGCACAGCTCGGCGGTCACGACCCAGCCACGGCGCGTCTGTCCGTGGCCGACCGGGATCGGCGCCCGTGGTTCCCACAGATCGCACTGCACCAACTCACCAGGCCGGTAGATCGTGCGCTGGAAGGTACGCCTGACCAGAAAGCGCGGGCGGACCTCGCGCACGTAATCGTCAAAGATCGTCTTGCCGCCCCGATAGCCAAGCTCCGCGGCCATCTCGCGCAACCGCAGCGACTGGATGCCCGGGTCCGCGCGCAGCTGCTCGCAGATCCAGCCCTTGAACGGATCCAGCTTCGACGCTGCGGGCGGCCTGGAGTACTTCGGCGGCGCCTGCGCCGCCAACGCCCGACGGACCGTCTTGCGATGCAGGCCCGTCCGCCGGCTGATCTCGCGGATCGACAGCCGCTCGACCCGATGCATGCACCTGATCTCCGCCCACTGCTCCACCCCGAGCAACGCCTCCTCCTCGCTCGATCACTAGATCAAGCGAGGGTCCGGACCCGGCCGGACGAACCCGACCCCACGCCAGGTGGGCCACTTTTCAACCGGCGCAGCTGGGTCAGTATTCAGGCGGCGCCCACAGCCTCGACGGCGGTCGCCGCGCGGGGCTTGCTTCGATGCTCGGCATCAGAGCGCCGAAGTCGTCTACAGGATCTGACTTACGAAGCCGTGGGCGAACAGCCGGCGCACCGACGCTCCTTGCTCAGCCGGTGGCGCGGGCGCCCCGTAGCTACCGCCGAATGCCGATCGCGATCAAGATCGCCGCCTCTGCGTACTCGAGGAGGCTCAGCACTGCAGGAGACGCCGTATCCGGCCCAGGCGAACCGGCGCCGTCAGCCGGCGCGCAGGGCCGCAGCAGCGCGAACTGTGGCCGAC
Source organism: Actinomycetota bacterium (assembly GCA_046744275.1). Classification (GTDB taxonomy): domain Bacteria; phylum Actinomycetota; class Thermoleophilia; order Solirubrobacterales; family Solirubrobacteraceae; genus DASSUW01. The sequence continues at coordinate 1,169 of JBKOYW010000214.1, read as the reverse complement.
CCGTCTCGCTGAGCTGACGAGTCGACCACAGTTCGTCGGGCGTGCCCTAGCCCGCGGCTTCCGGCACCGGCTCAGCGGCCGCTGCTTCGGGCACCGGCGCCTGGCCGCGCTCGAACAGCAGCGCGGTGACGATCGAGCCCACGGCGAGGATGCCGGCCGCCCACCAGAACACGACTGTGGAGCCGTGCACCGCCGCCTCGGCCTGGACCAGCGCGACGGGCGTGCCAGCGGCCGGGACGAAGTCGCTCACCGCGCTGGCGAACAGCGTGGAGAGCAGCGCCACGCCCAGCGAGCCGCCGACCTGCTGGGAGGTGTTGACCATCGCCGAGGCGACTCCGGCATCGCCGGGGGCCACGCCGCGAGTGGCCGTCGCAAACGACGGCGCCATGATCATGCCGAACCCGAGGCCCAAGACCATGATGCCCGGCAGGACGGCGCCCGCGTAGGAGGAGCCGACCTCGATCCCTGTGAGGTAGACGAGCCCCGCCGTGGCGAGTGCCAGCCCGCTCGGCACCAGGGGCCTGGGGCCGACGCGGGGCAGCAGCCGCGTAGACGATGTCGTGGCCGAGACCATCACCATCGCCACCATCGGCAGGAACGCCAGGCCCGTCTCGATCGGCGAGAAGCCGAGGTTCTGCTGCAGGTAGTAGGTGAGGAACAAGAACGCCGCGAACGCCGCCACGGCGGTGATGCCGATCGCCAGGAAGGCCGCGCCCCGGTTGCGGTCACACACCACCTTCAGCGGCAGCAGCGGGTTCGCGACCCGCCGCTCCAGCGCGACGAAACCGGTCATCGCCACGGCGCCGAAGGCGAGCATCGCCACAGTCAGTGGCGCCCCCCAGCCCTCCATCTCAGCGTTGGCGAAGCCGTAAACCACGGCGAACAGGCCGCTCGTGGCGGCCAGCACGCCCGGCACGTCGATCCGCGGCCGCTCGGCGGGCCGCTGGTTCGTCAGCAGCCGGAAGCCGGCGATGGCGGCGGGGACGGCGAACGCCAGGTTCACGTACATCGTCCAACGCCAGGACAGCAGCTCGGTGAGGAATCCGCCGAGCAGCAGGCCGACCGCGGCGCCGGAGCCCGAGATCGCGCCGTAGATGCCAAACGCCTTGGCGCGCTCGCCAGGGTCTGTGAACGTGGTGGTCACGATCGACAGCGCCGCCGGGGCGAGC
>JBKOYW010000138.1:0-7092 GCA_046744275.1 Actinomycetota bacterium | reverse complement strand
CGCCGTGGGTGCGCGTGCCGCGGGGCTAGGCGGCCGCGGCGACCTTGCGGCGCCGGCGCGGCTTCGCCGGCGCGGCGGGCTCGACCAGTCCGCGCAGGAACGCGCCGGTGTGCGAGGCGTCGACGGCGGCGACCTCCTCCGGCGTTCCCGCCGCCATGAGGGTCCCGCCCTCCTCGCCGCCCTCCGGCCCCAGGTCGATCACCTGGTCGGCGACCTTGATCACGTCGAGGTTGTGCTCGATCACCACCACCGAGTTGCCGGCGTCGACGAGCCGCTGGAGCACCTCGAGCAGCCGCTGGATGTCGGCGAAGTGGAGGCCGGTGGTCGGCTCGTCGAGGATGTAGAGCGTCCGCCCCGTGGCGACCTTCGAAAGCTCGGCCGCGAGCTTGACGCGCTGGGCCTCGCCGCCCGACAGCGTCGTCGCCGGCTGGCCGAGGCGCATGTAGTCGAGCCCCACGTCGTGCAGCGTCTGCAACCGGCGCTTGATCTTCGGGATGTGGGCGAAGAACTCGAGCGCCTCCTCGATCGGCATCTCGAGCACGTCGGAGATGTTCTTGCCCTTGAAGCGGATGTCGAGTGTCTCGCGGTTGTAGCGCTTGCCGTGGCACTGCTCGCACGGGACGTAGACGTCGGGCAGGAAGTGCATCTCGATCTTGATCTGGCCGTCGCCGCGGCAGACCTCGCAGCGGCCGCCCTTGACGTTGAACGAGAAGCGACCCGGCTTGTATCCGCGGGCGCGCGCCTCCTGCGTCTTGGAGAACAGGTCGCGGATCTGGTCGAACAGCCCGATGTACGTCGCGGGGTTCGACCGCGGCGTCCGGCCGATCGGCGACTGGTCGACGCTGATGATCTTGTCGAGGTGCTCGAGCCCGCGGATTCGCTTGTGGGCGCCCGGCCGCATCCGCGCGCGGTGCAGCTTGTTCGAGACCGCCTTGTAGAGGATCTCGTTCACCAGCGTCGACTTGCCTGAGCCCGACACGCCGGTCACCGCCGTGAACACGCCGAGCGGGATCTTGACGTCGACCTCCTTGAGGTTGTGCTGCGTCGCCCCCTGGATCTCGACGTGATCGGAAGGCTTGCGGCGCTCCTCCGGCGGCGCGATCCGCCGCGTGCCGGCCAGGAACTGGCCCGTGAGCGACTCCGGCACGCGCATCACGTCGTCCGCCGTCCCGGCCGCGACCACGTAGCCGCCGTGCTCGCCGGCGCCCGGCCCCATGTCGACCAGGTGGTCGGCCGCCCGCATCGTGCCCTCGTCGTGCTCGACCACCAGGACGGTGTTGCCGAGATCCCGGAGGCGCTTCAGGGTCGCGATCAGGCGCTCGTTGTCGCGCTGGTGCAGGCCGATCGACGGCTCGTCGAGGATGTAGAGCACGCCGACCAGCGACGAGCCGATCTGGGTCGCCAGCCGGATCCGCTGCGCCTCGCCGCCGCTCAGCGTCGCCGACGCTCGGTCCATCGACAGGTAGCCGACGCCGACGTTGTCCAGGAACCGCAGCCGTTCGTCGATCTCCCGCAGGATCAGCCGCGCGATCGCGCGGTCCTGCTCCGACAGCTCGAGCGCCTCCAGCCACTCGAGCGAGCGCTTGGCGCTCATCGCGCTGAACTCGTGGATCGCCAGGTCGCCGACCTTGACCGCCCGCGACTCCGGCCGCAGCCGCGCACCCCCGCACTCCGGGCACGGCCGCACCGACATGTACTCCTCGATCTTCTCGCGCGACCAGTCGGAGTCCGTTTCGCGGTAGCGCCGCTCGAGGTTCGGGACGATTCCCTCGAACGTGGTCATGTACGACCGCTTGCGCCCCATCCGGTTGCGGTACGAGACGTACAGCTTGTCCCCGTTCGTGCCGTACAGGAAGAGGTTCTGCTCGGCTTCGCTCAGCTCGTACCACGGCGCCTCGAGGTCGATCTCGTACCGCTCGGCGATCGCCTGCGTCATCTGCTCGTAGTAGCTGGTCGCGCCGCTCGCCCACGGCAGGATCGCGCCCTCGTCGAGCGACAGCGACGGGTCCGGCACCACGAGCTCGGGATCGATCTCCATCTGCGACCCGAGGCCGGTGCAGCGCGGGCAGGCGCCGTGCGGCGAGTTGAACGAGAACGACCGCGGCTCGAGCTCCGGCATCGAGATGCCGCAGTGCAGGCAGGCGAACTTCTCCGAGTAGGTGGTGATCACCGATTCGCCGCCGTCGCGCGGCACGGTCTGGATCTCCACCATCCCGTCCGCGAGCGCGACCGCGGTCTCCACCGAGTCCGCCAGCCGCTTGCGCAGGTCGCGACGCATGACCAGGCGGTCGACCACCACCGAGATGTCGTGCTTGAACTTCTTGTCGAGCACGATGTCCTCTTCCAGCAGGTGCAGCTCGCCGTCGACCTTCACGCGCGTGAAGCCCTCGCTGCGCAGCTCCGAGAGCTGCTTGCCGTACTCACCTTTGCGGCCGCGCACGATCGGCGCCATCACCATGAAGCGCTCGCCGTCCTCGACGGCCATGATCTGGTCGATGATCTGCTCGGCCGACTGCGCGGCGATCGGCCGCCCGCAGTTGAAGCAGTGCGGCTTGCCGATCCGCGCCCACAGCAGGCGGAGGTAGTCGTAGATCTCCGTGACCGTGCCGACCGTCGACCGCGGGTTGCGCGACGTCGTCTTCTGGTCGATCGAGATGGCCGGCGACAGGCCCTCGATCGAGTCCACGTCCGGCTTGTCCATCTGCCCGAGGAACTGCCGCGCGTACGCCGACAGCGACTCGACGTACCGCCGCTGGCCCTCCGCGTAGATGGTGTCGAACGCCAAGGAGGACTTGCCCGAGCCCGACAGGCCCGTGATGACGACCAGCGAATCCCGCGGCAGCGAGACCGTGACGTCCTTCAGATTGTGCTCGCGCGCGCCGGAGACGACGAGGAAGTCGGAACGGGACATAAGACCGTCCCCATATTAGGGAGGGGAACGGACGTTCGATCACCTTCGAGTCCGCAATACGCGAACATACGGAGCGCCGGGCCCGGGCGGCCAGGGCTTCCTACGTTCACCCCTGGCCTGACCCCGGGTCCGGCATCTGTTTAAGCCGCGAGAAGGGCTCTGGTTGGCCGTTCGGTGCACGGCCGTCCGATGCACCACTAAACGGCCTTGACAGCCATCGCTGAGTGGTGAGAGGGTCCGAAGCGAACGTAGGAGGGCTCCGTGAACTCGATCGCCGGAGCCCCGCCGCCCGGAGCGGCACGCGCCCCTCCCGGGTAGGCCAGGCTCCGCACCCACATCGCCCATCGCTCCGACGAGGAGCGCCCTTGGGCATAACCGTCCCTGGCAACCGCGCGCGGGCAGGCCGCCGCGGGTCAGGTTGCCATCCCCTAGAGGAGGTCCCATCAGCGCCCGTCTCGCCCGGCTGCGGGAGGGTGATGTGCGGCTTCGCGGACCCGCGCGGTGAGCGCCCCCTCGTGGACTGCCGAGAGGTGGACACATGAGCATCTTTCGTACACGCGCGCGACCGGGCCCGTCGCTGCTCGGCGGCACGGCGGCGCTGATCGCCGCGCTGGCACTGGCGGTTCCGGCGATCGCCTCGCATCCCGAGGTGAGCCTGCCCGGCAGCAACTTCGAGATCGATACTGACGCCAACCTGAAGCAGGACGACGCGTCCCCGTCCATCGACTGGGCGAGCGCGAGCGTGGCCGAGACCCGCAAGAAGGACATAGACCCGGGTCCCACTGACGATTCGTTCGGTGAGGGCACGAAAGAGGACACCGCCGTTCCGACTGTCGTTGACGGCAGCATCCCTCCGAACAAGAGCGATCTCCTCAACTTCGGCGTGTATCTCGAGACCACCCCCACGGGTGCCAGGTTCCTGAACCTGTTCTGGCACCGCGTGCAGGAACCCTCGGGCACGACGAACATGGACTTCGAGTTCAACCAGTCCAGCACCATCTCGGCGAACGGCGTGACGCCGGTCCGGACAGCCGGTGACGTGCTGATCCAGTACGACCTCTCAAGGGGCGGCACGAGCCCGATCCTGTTCGTGTCCCGGTGGATCACCTCGGGCCCGGCCTCCGAGTGTGAAGCGTCGAACTCGGTGCCCTGCTGGGGCACGAAGACCAACCTGACCGCGGCCGGCGATGCCACCGGGTCGATCAATACCACGGCGATTCCGGCGGCGGAGTCGGACGGGTTGGGGAACGTTTCCGCGCGCACGTTCGGCGAGGCGCAGCTCGACTTCGACGCCCTCACCGGCGGCACCGGACGGTGCGCGTCGTTCGGGAGCGCCTACCTGAAGAGCCGGTCCTCGGACTCGTTCACCTCGGCGGTGAAGGACTTCATCGCCCCGGCGACGCTGAACCTCAGAAACTGCGGGGCAGTGGTCATCCGCAAGGAGACCGATCCGGACGAAGACCCCAACGCCACGACGTTCGGCTACACGAAGTCGTTCCCGACGGATCCGGCGAGCGCGAACACGTTCACGCTGATGGACGACGGCGTCCAGTCGTACACCACCGTGCTGTTCGGCACCGGCTACACCGTGGACGAGGACGTCATTCCTGAGGGCTGGGATCTAGCGGGCATCGACTGCAACGTCGCAGCGCACCCGAGCGTGGGCGTGACACCGGTCATCGACCTGTTCAACGGCACCGTGACGTTCGCCATCGACAGTGCGACCGACGTGCTGGACTGCACGTACACGAACCGCGCGCGCGGCACGATCGTCGTGGAGAAGATCACCGACGACGGGACGGGATCGTTCGACTTCACGTCGACCACGCTCACGCCGTCGCCGTTCACGCTGACCACGACTGCACCGGGTGCCGCCGGCCAGGACTCCCGCACGTTCGGTGATCTGGCTGCTCCCGGCACCTACGACGTCGCGGAGACGGTGCCGCCCGGCTGGAACCTGGTGTCGAGCAGCTGCGACGACGGGAGCAGTCCCGCCGCAATCGGCCTCTCGCCCGGCGAGACGGTGACCTGCACCTTCCACGACGCACGCGAGCGGGGCGCCATCCTCATCACGAAGACGCGCAAGCACGCGGCCGACGGGCCGGGCGACCACCCGCACCCGAACGTCACGTTCACCGTCACTGGCGGCAGCCTGCCTGCGGGCGGGACCACCGTGAGCACCGGCTCGGACGGCACGGCCTGCGTCGGCAACCTGGTCGTGAGCAGCCTCGTCGGGAACTACACGGTGACCGAGACCGTTCCGGCCGGCTACGTCGCCGACGGCGCTACGAGCCAGACCGTTGCGGTCGTGGACGAGGCGGCGTGCGACAACGCCAACCCGAAGGCGATGGTGTCGTTCCGCAACACGCCGCTGACGAACCTGACCGTGTCGGTCGACTCGCAGGTCGACGGCGGCACGGCGTCGACGATCGACTGCGGCGCGGGTGTCGTGAACACGGGCCCGAACGGCGACGGCTCGACGACCCGCAACGACCTCGTGCCGGGCACGTACACCTGCACGATCGTGATCGACCCGTAGTACCCGATGTGCCCTGGGGCCGGAGCGGGACCGGCCCCTTAGGGCGTCGTGACCAAGACGCCGGAGTCGGCGAGCTTGTCGCGGAGATAGCGCAGGAACGGCTCGACGCTCAGCTCCCGGCGGGTGACGCGCTGGAGCAGCTCGCGGGGCGGGAACTTGCGCCCGTGGCTGTGGACGTGCTCGCGCAGCCACTCGCGCACCGGCGCGAAGTCGCCGCGCTCGAGCAGGTCGTCGACGTCCGGCAGGTCGTCCATGAGCCGCTCCCACAGCTGCGAGGCGATGAGGTTGCCGAGCGTGTAGGTCGGGAAGTAGCCCATGAGCCCGGCGCTCCAGTGCACGTCCTGGAGCACGCCGTCGGCCGGGCCGGGGACCTCGATGCCGAGCAGCCGCTGCATCCCCTCGTCCCAGGCTGCGGGGAGGTCGTCGACCGACAGCGAGCCCTCGGTCAGCGCGAGCTCGAGCTCGAAGCGCAGGACGATGTGCAGGTTGTAGGTCGTCTCGTCCGCCTCGGTGCGGATGAGCGAAGGCTGGACGGTGTTGACCGCGCGGTACAGGCCGTTCACGTCGAGTCCGTTGAGCGCGCCGGGCAGCGCCGCGGCCAGCCGCGGCCGCAGCCACGCGCAGAACGGCCGCGAGCGGCCGATGACGTTCTCCCACATGCGGCTCTGCGACTCGTGGACGCCCAGCGACACCGGGTCGTCGAGCGTGGTGCGGAACAGGTGGCGGTCGACGCTCGCCTCATAGAGCCCGTGGCCGAACTCGTGCAGCGCCGAGTAGAGCGCGACGGCGAAGTCCTGCTCGTCGTACTTGGTCGTGAGCCGGACGTCGTCCGGGGCGAGCCCTGACGCGAACGGGTGCAGCGCCGGATCGAGGCGCCAGGAGTCGGGATCGAAGCCGATCCCCTCGAGGACGTCGAGCACCGCGATCCGCTGGGCATCCACGCCGAACGGACCGTGGAAGGCGCCGTCGTTGCGTGCCTGCTCGGGGTCGCCGGCGGCGGCCACGAGCGGCACCAGCGCGTCGCGCAGCTCGGCGAGCAGAGGGCGCAGCTCGGCGGTCGTGAGGCCGGGCTCGAAGTCGTCGAGGAGCACGTCGTACGGGTGGTCGTGGCCGTCGAAGCAGGCGACGTAGCGGTGCCGCAGGTCGACCTGGTGCGCGAGCGCGTCGCGGAAGCGCCCGAAGTCGTTCGCCGCGCGCGCCTCCTGCCACGCCTGCTGCCCGAGCGCCTTGGCCTTCGACAGCTCGGCCGCCAGCGAGGCCGGCACGCGGATCGACTTCTCGAAGTCGCGCCGCGACCAGTGGACGAGGCGGACGTCGTCTGAGTCGGGGTCCTGGCCCGCCGCCCACGGCTCGAGCACGTCGAGCAGCGCGCCGAGCTTCGGGTCGCTCTCGCGCGCGTGGATGGCGAGCGCGATCGTCGCCGCCCGCTCGGCCCGCGCGGCGGCGCCGGCCGGCGGCATCATCGTCTGCTGGTCCCAGAACAGCAGCATGCTGACCGAGTGAAGGTCGCTCAGCTCAGCCATCCGCGCGCGCAGCGCAGCGACCTCGGGCGGTCGCCTGCTCACCGGTCTGCTCGCTCGTACACGTCGTCGAGCAGCGCGTCGGCGTCGTCGAGGGTGAAGTGCTCGGCCAGGTAGCGGGC
>JBKOYW010000309.1:0-11357 GCA_046744275.1 Actinomycetota bacterium | reverse complement strand
CGGCCAGCAGGCGGCTCGCGTCGCGTCCTGCACCGCGCTCGTCGGCGGCCGCTCCGATCAGCCGCAGCGGAGCGCCGGTCGCCGACGCCACCGCGGTCGCCAGTTCGAGCGCGGCCCAGTCGTGGTGCGCGCCGCCGAACGGGACCACGACCGGCCCCGCGGCGGGCGGACCCCCGGCGTCGACCAGCAGCGCGACGTCGCACGGCGCCTGCTCGAGCACGGCCCCGACGTCGCCCTCGAGCGGCGCGTCGCCGGCGTCCGTGAGAAGCAGGTCAACGTCCTGCTGGGCTGCCAGCCGCGCCACGTCGTCGCCCGGCGTCGGCGACGAGAACGCCGCGGTCCGCGCCGCGATCCCCTCGTTGCGGAGCGCATCCGCGCGCTCGGCGAGAGCGCGCGTCTCCTCGCCCACGTCGCCGGCGGCGACCACGCGCGCGACGATCAGCTCGCGCGGCGGCTTCGCGTCGGCGAGCGTCGCGGCGAGGCGCAGCAGCGCGTCGAGGGCGTCGGTGTCACGCGGGAAGACGAGCAGCGAGCGGGCTGTCTCCGGCGGCGCCCGCCGCGGGCGCTGCGGGGCCTCGAGCTCGAGCTCGGGGTCCTGCCGCAGGATCGCCTGCTCGAGCCGCCGAAGCGCCTCGCCGGGCTCGAGCCCGAGCTCCTCCGCCAGCTCGCGCCGGGCGGCGCGATAGACCTGCAGCGCCTCGGCCTGGCGGCCTGCGCGGTAGAGCGCGAGCATGAGCTGGCCGCGCAGGCGCTCGCGCAGCGGGTTCGTGGCGATGAGCGTCTCCAGCTCGGCGACGAGGTCGGCATGCCGGCCGCACGCGAGCTCGGCGTCGACGCGCTCCTCGAGAGCCGTCAGGCGCAGCTCCTCGAGCCGCAGGATCTCCGTCTGCGCGAACGGCTCGTAGGCGAGGTCGGCGAGCGGCGACCCCCGCCACAGGGCGAGCGCCTCCCGCAGCTTCGCGGCCGCGCGCGGGGGCTCGGCGCGGCGCGCCTCGGCGCGCAGACGCTCGAACACCGCGACGTCGAGCTCGTGCGGCTCCACGTTCAGCACGTAGCCGGGCGCGCGCGTGGTCAGCCGCTGGGCGCCGAGCTCGCGCCGGTAGCGCATCACGTAGCTCTGGATGCTCTTGCCCGCGGTGGCCGGCGGGGCATCGCCCCACAACTCGCCGATCAGTCGCTCGGCGGCGACGACCTCGTTCGCGTGCAGCAGCAGGAGTGCCAGCAGCGAGCGCTGTTTGACACCGCCCAGTGCCAGCGCCCTTTCGTGGTCGGCTACCTCCAGGGGTCCCAGGAGACGGAAGTCCATTCCGATGGGGCGACCGTATCCGACGGCGTCTACCGGCGTCTACCGAGAACCGCACCGAGCGTCGACCGCTGCCCTGGAACGTGCATCTCACGAAGACCGCAACGGGTGGTCTCGAGAGAGGAGCAGAGATGTTCAAGCACCGCCTCATCCGTACCGTCGCCGTCGTCCTGGCGCTCGGCGCGGTCGCCGCCCCGGCCGCCGCCGCGCGCCCGATCGACGCCGAACCCGGCGCGACGCTGCCGCACCACTTCCAGACCGCGGACACGCGTGACGCGGTCGTCCCCCGCGGCCTCTACGAGCCGATGCGGCCCGAGGACCAGCCGCAGCCGCCGCAGGACCTGCGCAACCCCGACACCGTCGACTTCGCCAACGGGCGCGGGACCTACAACTCGCCCGAGGTCGTGGTCGTCGACCTGCCGAAGCCCGTGAGCCCTCCGGTCTCGGCTGGCGGCTTCGACTGGGCCGACGCCGGGCTCGGCGCCGGCAGCCTGCTCGGCATCACGCTGATCGGCCTCGGCGGCGCGCTGTTCATCGTGCACCGCCGCGGCACGCGTCGGCTCGCCACCTGAACCGCCTCCAGCCGGCCGCCACGGGATCACCCGCGGCGGCCGGCCGCGGCTCTGCCTTCGGTGTCCTCGCCGGCGTGTAGAGCCTCGGGGACCTGGCCGCCAGAGCCACCGCCGGGATCCTCTACACCGCCGTCTCCGTAGCCGCCGCGTTCACGTACGCCGCGGCGCTGACGGCCGAAGCGCTGATGACACTCATCCTCAACCGCGCGTCCTGAACGGGCGTACGGTGACGCTTGTTGGCCGCGTGCCGCAGTTAGGGGGTGCGACGTCGCAGGGTCGTGGCGCCGAGGGCCAGGGCGGCGAGGTGACGGTGGCGATGACGGAGACGTCGATCGTGAGGCGGTCGCTGAGGCCGTCGCCGCGGGCGACGCGGTCGAGCGCGTCGAAGGCATAGGTGAGCGGGAGCGCGTCGGCGAGGGTTTGCAGCGCGGGTGCCATCTGGTCGCGCGGGATGAGGAGGCCGCACAGCAGCCGCTCCAGCGTGCCGCTCGTGCGCTCGCGCAGCACGGTGATCGAGGTGATGAGGAAACATCTGGATGAAGGGAAAGAGGCCGAGCATCGGCCCGCCGATGCGATCGAACGTCGCGGGTTGATCGTCGAGCAGGTACTTGGCCAGCGCGACGATGACGCACGGCGCGACCAGGACGAGCGCGAGCGTCTGAGGGTCGCGGCGCAGCTCGGTGAGCACGCGCGTCGCGGTGGCGCTGGCGACGCGCGGGCTCATACTGCTACTCGGGGTTCGAGGAGGCCGAGGAACGCTTGTTCGAGGTCGGGCGCACCGGTCTGCGCGCGCAGCTCGGATGGGGCGCCGGTGGCGATGATCGGGTCCTCGTGCAGGAGCACGAGCTGATCGCAGCGCTCCGCCTCGTCCATCACGTGGCTGGAGACGATGAGCGTGGCGCCGGCGGCGGCCACGTCGGCGAACGTCGCCCACAGGTCGCGTCGGAGCAGTGGGTCCAGGCCGGCGGTCGGCTCGTCGAGGACGAGCACATCGGGCTGGCCGAGCAGATCGGCCGCGCGTGCGGCGGGCGCGTCGAGCACGCGCGCGAAATAGTGCAGGTTCTCACCCACGGTCAGGTCGCCGTAGCCCGAGGCCCTGGGTCACGTATCCGGTGCGCCGGCGCAGCGGTGGCGAGCCTGCGGGCTGGCCGAGCACCTCGACGGTGCCGTCGGCGATGATCTGCGAGCCATGATCGAGCGCAGCAGGGTTGTCTTGCCCGACCCGCCGGGGCCCAGCAGCCCGGTGATCTGCCCCGCGGGGACGGTCAGCGAGACGCCCCGCAGGACCGCGCGGCCGCCGCGCGTGACACGTAATCCCCGGACGCGGATGGCTTCGCCGGGCGTCGTGGCCGCACCAACATCCGCCGGGGTCTCGCGCGCGCTCGAGGCCGGGCGCATCAGGTCTTCAACGCCGGATCGTCGGCGGCGCTCGCTGCAGACGGCGGCGCATGCTCGCCCGCCGGCGGCGGTGCCGAGCCGGCGAAGTAGATGATCGCGTCGGCGTAGGCGTCTGGCTCTTCGAGCATCGGCAGGTGCCCTGAGTCCTGCATCCAGTGCAGCCGCTCGGCGGCGGGGATGTCGTCGATCAGTCGGTGGGCGATCTGCTCACCGAAGTTGACGTCGCGCCGACCCCACAGCACCAGCGTCGGGCGCGTGAACGCCCGCATCCCGGCCACGGCGTCCATGGTGGCGCGCCGGTGCGCGGGGTCGAGCTGCCAGGCGAAGAAGCGCCGTAGCCGCTGCCAGCGCGCCGCGGTGGCGATGTGCGGTGCCACGAACGCTTCGAGCACCTCGTCGGTGAGCGCCTGGCGACGGTGCGCGGCGATCGCGAACAGGCGCCGGCGGACGTGGCGTGAGTGCAGCAGCGCGAAGATCACCGGGCTGGTGAGCGTGTGGACGATCAGCTTGATGTAGATGCGCTCTTCGTCGCTGGGCCAGGCGTCGTAGGCCTCGATGTTGGTCAGCACGACCGAGCGCAGCCGCTGCGGGGCGCTGCCCATGAGCAGCAGGCACGTCGCGCCGCCGTGTCGTGTCCGACAACGTGCGCCGTGTCGATGTCCAGCGCGTCGAGCAGCCCGCAGATCATCGCGGCGTCGCGCGGCAGGCGGTAGTCGTCGCTCAGCGCAACCTCGGTGTCGCCGAGGCCCGGAAGGTCGGGGGCGATCACGCGGAACCGAGCGGCGAGGCGGGGGAGCGCCTCGCGCCACTCGTAGGCGTGGAACGGGCAGCCGTGCAGCAGCACCAGCGGCTCGGCGTCGCCTTCGTCGAGGTAGGCCACCGGAACGCCGTCGACCTCAACCCGACGTTTGCGCACCGAGAGCTCGTCGCGGCGCCGATCGTCGGCGCGGATCCGCACGTCGCGATCTGCCAGTGCGGGGAACGTGCCGCTGCGCCTCGCGGCGATGAGCCACCCGAGCGCGCCGCCGGCCATCAGCCACCCGAGCGCCGCCCTGGTCATGCCTGCCCGCCCTCGACCGGGAGGCCGGCGTCGATCGAATCGCGCTTGCCGGCGACTTAGCGGCGCACGTGTCGGTAGCCGAGCCCGACCAGGTGCTGCGCCGTCTGACCCGACGCGGTGCACGCCTCGCTCCAGCAATACGCGGCGACCGGCGTGTCCTTGCCCTCGGGCAGCCGATGCTCGAGCTCGGGGAGGTCCTGCGGTCGTGCGCGGAGGGCGCCGGGCAGGCGCTGGCGCTCATACCAGCCCTCGCCCTGAGCGTCGAACGCCACGACCGCGCCGGCGGCGAGCGCGTCGCGCAGCTCCTGGCGGCCGATCTCCGGGATGCTCATAGCTAGATCGCGGACGCGTCTCGCCGGACGCAAGGCATGCGGGAAACCCACTCCGCTGCCACAGGCGGCCGTAAAGATCAGGCGATCACCCCATGACGGCGCCTGGCGCTCGCCGCAGCTCGCCTCGAGGCAATTCGGCGCGATCGCCGAGTCGCTCGCAGGTAACCCTGGCGAGGACACGGCGGAGGAGCACTGCGCCGGGGCTCGTAGGAGCACGGCGGCCGGACGTTCCGAGCCGCCTTGGCTAGACGGGGTGCATGCGGGGGTCGCACCCACAAGGGCGCGACCCCTCAATCGCCAGTGATCAGATCCCGGGCGTTGCGTGCGCCTTCCGGCGATGGACGACGGCGAGCGAGCCGCCGAGACCAAGCAGCGTCAGGCCGAGCAGGCCACCGGCGCCGATGCCGGCGTCCGCCCAGTCGATGCCGCCTTCCGCCGGCACCGGCTCCGGCACCTTCACGACCGTCACGTTCGGCGCCGTGTAGGTCCCGCGGCCCTCGCTTGCGTCGCGGGTATCCGGGGATCGGAGGTCCTGCTTCGTTTCGGCGCGCGTGGCCGCTTCGCGGGTATCGGGGGATCGAAGATCCTGCTTCTGGGCTGCCTCGGCCCTGGCGTGCATGTCGGCGGCGTGGGGGTCGGCGAGCGCCGTGGGGGCGGCGAGGGCGGCGAGCGCCAGACCGACGGCGGTGGAGCGGGTGAGACGACGGGTCATGGTGACTCCCTCTTGCTTTGCGACCACCCTGTGCGGTCGCGGTGAGGAGAGGGTGCGCCGGCGGGGTTGACGCCGGGGGTGGCAGCCGGTAGACGGGGGTAGATCGGAATGGAATTCCGGATTCTCGGCCCGCTGGAGGTCTCTGACCAGGAGCGCTCCCTCGACCTTGGGACCACCAAGCAGCGGTCGCTGCTCGCGCTGCTGCTGCTCAACGCGAACGAGGTCGTGTCGACCGATCGGCTGATCGCCGAGCTGTGGGGTGACTCGCCGCCGGCGACGGTCGCCAAGAGCGTGCAGATCTATGTCTCGCGGCTGCGCAAAGAGCTTCCCGACGGCCGGCTCGCGACCCGCCCGCCTGGATACGTGCTCCGGGTCGACTCCGCGGAGCTCGACCTCGAGGTCTTCGAGCGCCTCCGGCGCGAGGCTCGCGGCCTCCGTCCCGGGGCCGCGGCCGAAAAGTTTCGCGAGGCTCTTGCGCTGTGGCGGGGCCCGCCACTCGCGGACCTCGCCTACGAGCCGTTCGCGCAGGCCGAGATCGCCCGCTTGGAGGAGCTGCGCCTCGCCGCGCTCGAGGAGCGCATCGACGCCGGTCTCGCCGACGGCCGCCACGCCGACCTGGTGGGCGAGCTGCGCGCGCGCGTTGCCGAGCATCCCTTGCGCGAGCGCCTGCGGGCGCAGCTGATGCTCACCCTGTACCGGTCCGGCCGCCAGGCTGAGGCGCTGGACGCCTACCGACAGGCGCGGCGCGAGCTGCTCGACGAGCTCGGGCTCGAGCCGTGCGCGGCGCTCAAGCGGCTGGAGCGTGCGATCCTCGAGCAGGATCCGGAGCTCGAGCTCAGGCGTGAGGCGGGCCCGACCCGGCGGCCGCCGGCGGCGCCCGACCGGTCGTTGCTGGTAGTGCCGGCGGCGCTCGACGGCACGGAGGCGCTGCTGCGTCTTGCCGCGCCGCTCGCCGCCGCCGAGACTCCGCGCGAGGTGATCCTGGCGACGGTCGTGCCGGCGGCCGAGCTCGGCGCCGCCTCGGCGGCGCTCGCCGTCCATGGTAATGCGCTCCGTGAGCGCGGGCTGCCGGTGCGCACCGCTGCCTTCTCGTCGCCGTCGCCCGGCGCCGACGTCGTCCGGCTTGCGTCCAACGAGGACGTCGACCTGGTGTTGCTGGACGGGGGCTCCGCGCTGCTCGCGGGTGAGGCGGCCGTCGTCCTGGACCGCGCGCCCTGCGACGTGGCGCTGATGCTGCGCGCGGGCGGCCCGCCCGGCGAGGGCTCTGTCGTCGTGCCGTTCGGCGCGGCGACGCACGACTGGGCGGCGCTCGAGCTCGCCGCGTGGGTCGCCCGTGCGACCGGCGCGCCGCTGCGCCTGATGGGCGCCGCAGCCGATCACCGCGAGGACGGCCGCGACGCCAGCCGTCTGCTTGCCGACGCCTCGCTGATGGTTCAGCGAGGCGCGGGCGTGCGAGCGGAGCCGCTGCTGGCAAGCCCGGGTCGCCGCGGCGTCATGGAGCTCGCGCATGGCGCTGGGCTGCTCGTGGTCGGGCTGTCGGACCGCTGGCGCGAGGAGGGGCTCGGGCTCGTCCGCGCCGAGCTGGCCGGCGCGCCGCCCGCGCCGACGGTGTTCGTGCGCCGAGGGCCGCGTCCCGGCGGGCTCGCCCCGGACGGGACACGCACGCGCTTCGGCTGGTCGTTGACTGGGGCCGGCGCGTGAGCGCGGCGATCGCCCCGGGCGAGGTGTTCGCCGACTACCGGATCGAGGCGGTGGTCGACCGCGGTGGGATGGGCGTCGTCTACCGGGCGACCGATCTGCGGCTCGACCGCCCGGTCGCGCTGAAGCTGGTTGCGCCGGAGCTGGCCGGCGACGAGCGCTTCCGCAGCCGCTTCCTCAAGGAGCCGCGCCTGGCGGCGGCGCTCGACCACCCGAACGTGGTCCCGATCTACGAGGCGGGCGAGCACGACGGGCGCCTCTTCTTGGCGATGCGGTTCGTGCCCGGCAGCAACCTCAAGACGCTGCTTGACCGCGACGGCGTGCTGCAGGCCGAGCGGGCACTGCGGATCCTGGCGCAGATCGCCGACGCGCTCGACGCGGCGCACCGGCGCGGGCTGGTGCACCGGGACGTCAAGCCGGCCAACGTGCTGCTCGACGAGGAGGGCCACGCCTACCTGACGGACTTCGGGATCACCAAGCAGGTCGGCAGCGACTCGACGCAGACCGGCCAGATCGTCGGCACGCTCGACTACCTGGCGCCCGAGCAGATCCGGACCGAGCCCGTCGACGGGCGCACCGACGTGTACGCGCTCGGATGCGTGTTCTACGAATGCCTGGCGGGGACGCCACCGTTTCGCCGCGACACCCAGATGGAGGCGATCTGGGCACACCTGCAGGAACCGGTGCCGCCGCTGCCGCGGTTCCCGCGCCTCGATCCCGTGCTCGCGAAGGCGCTGGCGAAGGAGCGCGACGACCGGTACGCCACCTGCTCGGAGCTGATCGAGGCCGCTCGGGCGGCGCTCGCGGCGGACGCGCCCGTGACGGTCGCGGTGCGCCGGCTCGCACCTCGCCGGCGGGCGATCATCGCCGCGGGGGCGGCTGTCCTCGCCGCGGCGGTCGCGGCCGGCGTGCTCACGCTCACGTCCGGCGGCGAACCGGAGGAGGCGCTGCCCGTCGAAAGCGGCGTGGCGGCGATCGACGCAGAGGGACGGGTGGCTGCATTCGTCGATGCCGCCACGGCGCCGAGCAACATCGCAGTCGGCGAGGGCGGGGTGTGGGTCCTGAGCTCCGAGACCAGGACGGTCTCGCGCATCGACCCGCGCACCCGCAAGGTGGCGTCGACCATCGAGATGCAGGGCATCCCGAGCGACATCGCTGTCGGCGCGGGATCGGTCTGGGTCGGGACGGTGGGCGGCCGGACCGACGTCAACACGACCGGGAGCATCTCGAAGATCGACCCTGCCACCGGCAAGGTCGTGCGGACGGTCCGGCTGCCGAGCAAGGGCAGCGGGTGGGCGAGCGTCGGCTATCCGGGGATCGCGATCGGCGAGGGGGCGGTCTGGGCCGTCAACCCGAAGGAGTCGATCTCGCGCATCGAGCCGCGGAGCGGGCGCGTCACGGGTGAGGTCAA
This sequence comes from Actinomycetota bacterium, assembly GCA_046744275.1. GTDB lineage: Bacteria > Actinomycetota > Thermoleophilia > Solirubrobacterales > Solirubrobacteraceae > DASSUW01. The sequence goes on along the minus strand of JBKOYW010000309.1, from coordinate 2,871 downwards.
GGTGGAGGCGGGCAGGATCGCGGCCGGGAAGGAGGGCGTGTGGTTCCTGGACGGAAAGTCCGTCACGCAGGTAGACACGCGCACGAACCGGCCGGGCCAGACGATCGAGTCCGGGTCGACTGACCTGGAGGGCATCGCGGTCGGCGCCGGCTCGGTCTGGGCGACCGCTGAGACCGAGGGTCTGGTCTGGCGGTTCGAGCCCGGTCCGAACCCGATCGCGCGGTCGATCGACGTCGGCGCGGGGTCGGGCTTCATCGCCTTCGGGGCGGGGGCCGTGTGGGTGGCCAACTACACCGACGGCACCGTCTCCCGGATCGACCCGCGCACGAACCGGGTGACGTCGCGCAGACCGATCGGACCGGTGCAGGCGCTCGCGGTCGGGGAGGGATCCGCATGGGTCAGCGTCGCCGGCGCGGCGAGGGACGGGACGCTGCCTGCCTCGGCCTGCTCCGCGATCGAAGCGGGGGGCGCGACGCCGGACGTGATCGTGGCCTCCGACCTCCCACTTCAGGGCCCCCAGAGCGTCTATCCACGTCGCCTGCTCGAGGCGATCCGGCAGGTATTCCGCAGGCACGCGTATCGCGCCGGCGGGTTCCGGGTCGGCTTGCAGTCCTGTGACGCCTCCACTGCGCAGAGCGGCGTGTGGGAGCCGCGCAGGTGCGCCGCCAACGCGAACGCGTACGGGCGAGCGAAGGCCCTCGTCGCCGTGATCGGGCCCTTCAACTCGCAGTGTGCCCAGTACCAGCTCGCCAGCCTCAACCGCGCGCCCGGCGGGCCGGTGCCGATCGTCAGTCCCGTGACCACCCACCCCGGCTTCACCCGTGAGGCGACTCCTCCGCCCGACGGCTACCGCGGAGAGCCCGAGGTCTACTACCCGACCGGGACGCGCAACTACTTCCGCGTGATCGGCCGCGAGACGCTGCAGGGCGTCGCGCTGGCGATGACCGCCGACCGCCTCGGGCTCGACCGCGTGTACGTACTGCAGGACGATCCGGGCGACAATGTCTGGTCCGGCACCTATGTCATAGACCCGTTCCTGCGCACGGCCCAGCGGCTGCGGGTCGGGGTCGCCGGTCGGGAGCGCTACAACGGGGCGGCGCGAAGCTTCGACGCGCTCGCCGCGCGGATCGACCGATCGGGCGCCGACGGCGTCGTGATCGGCGGCGATTTCTTCAACGGTGGCGACCGCCTGCTGAAGGCGCTGCGGTCCCGGCTCGGCCGGCGGCTGCCGATCCTGACCGGGTTCCTCTTCATGTTCCCGCACGAGATCCTCCGGTCGGCGGGCCGCGCCGCCGAGGGCGTCTACCTGACCACGACGGACATCCCGGGACGCGCCCGCAAGCTCACCCCGGCCGCCCGCGAGGTGGCGCGCGAGCTCGGGATTCCGCCGAACGAGCCAATCGGGCCGGCGGTGCTCGAGGCGGCGCAGGCCACGGAGGTCGTGCTCGACGCGATCGGACGCTCCGACGGCACCCGCGCCTCGGTGCTCGAGCAGCTCAAGGCCACAAATGTGAAGGACGGGATCCTCGGAAGCTTCCGCTTCGACCGCTACGGCGACATGACGCCGGCGGAGATCCCACTCCTGCGCATCACGCGCTCCACGAGGGGCAGCCAGCGCCTCGGCCTCGAGGGCGCCGTGGTCGACCGCATGGTGAGCGTGCCGGCGAGCCTCTCAGGCTGACACCCGCCGCGCGGGGGACGGGTACGGCAGCGGGCGCCACGACGGTTCCCCGCGGCGGCCGTGGTGTGGGAAGCCGGGCACGGAGGATGCGCTTTGACCTACTGCAACGCGACTGAGGGCAACGCAGGCCAGCCCGGGTCAGCGCCTTGGCAAGTGATTGCACGGGCAACGACCAGTTTTCGTTCCCCTGACGTTCCGCCGGCTCGTGAGCTTGGCTCTACGACTGGCTTTTCGCGCTAGACGGCGCGGGCTCGAAAACCGTTCCGGGCCTGGCGGTGCGCGGCCACGGCACGCAGTGAAGTGGTCAGGCCAAAAGTGGTCAGAGGCCACGACGGACGGCCCGAACCGCCACGCGCAGGCCCGTCCGGGCGGTCACCGGCCAGTCGTATGGCTCTACACTGCGCCGGACATACACCCCAGCGATCCGCATCGCTCGTTCGCATGCCCGTGGGACCGCCACGGTTGGCAATCAGCCATCACGCGCAGTATGGCCCGCAGTATGGGCGACCGCAGACGCGAATATCGGTTGTGGGCGAAGGTGCTGATTTGCAGGGGTTTTGGCCGACGTAGCTCAGTTGGTAGAGCACTTCACTCGTAATGAAGGGGTCGCCGGTTCGAGTCCGGCCGTCGGCTCTCCATGAAAGCCCTGCACTGCGGGGCTTTTTGTTGTTCGGCCTCGCTCGGCGGTGGCGGCGCCGGGTCTGCTACTGGGTCCGGAGACGCGGTCCGGCGGCGTCCTCGCAGGTCGCGTCGGGGACCATTCGGGCGCCGTGGTGCTCCTCAGAAGCGGAGGACGCCATGGAAGAACAGCTCTCATTCGACGTGCCCGGCGAAGCGGCGCCGGAGTTCCTGACGATCGCCGAGGCCGCGCAGCGGGTTCGCTGCTGCGAGCGCACGATCCGTCGCGCGATCGATAGCGGCGCGCTGCAGGCGGGCCGGATCCACGCCGTCGACGGCAAGCGCGGCGGCTTTCGGATCCGCCTCCGCGACCTCGAGTCCTGGATGTACGGGGATGGCCCGTAAGCGACGCGAGCCGACGATCGAGGTACGCGAGCACGCGTGCGCGGACGGGTCCGTTACCGAGATGTGGTCTGGTCCGCGGCGTCCGTGAGTGGCTGGACGAGTTGCCCTCCGGGTCGTGGAAGTAGAGGCTTGACCTCCTCAGCAACGCGATTACGGCAGGCCACGCC
>JBKOYW010000206.1:0-8652 GCA_046744275.1 Actinomycetota bacterium | reverse complement strand
GGCCGTGGGTGGCGGTGGCGGGGAGCGCGAGCGTGTCGCAGGCCCCCGCCCAGGCGAGGCGCTCGAGCGCCGGGCGGCCGGCGCCGGCTCGTGACGCGAGGTCGGCGAGCGAGCGGAACGGGCCTCGCTCGCGGCGCGCGGCGACCAGCGCCTCGACCTCGTCGCCCCGCACCCCGAGCACGTAGCCGAGCCCGATCCGCACCCGCGCGGGCGGGCCGACCTCCTCCACCGTGCACTCGACCTCGCTGGCATTCACGTCCGGCGGCGCCAGCTCGATCCCGCGCCGCTGGGCCTCGTGGGCCAGCGTGTCGGGCGCGTAGAAGCCCATCGGCTGCTCGTTCAGCAGCGCGCACAGGAACTCGGGTCCGTGGTGCACGCGCAGCCAGGTCGACTGGTAGGCGAGCAGGCCGAAGGCGGCCCCGTGAGCCTTGGGGAAGCCGAAGCCCGAGAAGCCGACGATCATCTTGTAGACCCGCTCGGCGGTCTCAGCGTCGGCCCCGTGGGTGGCGGCCGCGCCGTCGATGAAGCGCTGGTGATAGGCCTCGATCGCCGCCGCCGAGCGCTTGCGGCTCATCGCCCGCCGCAGCCCCTCGGCCTCCCCTGGCGAGAAGCCGGCGAACGCCATCGCGACCTCGATCACCTGGTCCTGGAAGATGATCGTCCCCAGCGTGTCGCGCAGCACCGGCTCGAGCGACGGGTGGTCGTACGGCACCTCGAAGTCGGGGTTCTCGCGCAGCTGCTGGCGGTGCTTGATGTACGGGTTCACGGCGCCGCCCAGAATCGGCCCGGGCCGCACGATCGCGACCTGGACCGTGAGGTCGTCCAGGTTCGCGGGCCGCGTGCGGTACAGCGACTGCATCTGCGCGCGCGACTCGATCTGGAAGACCCCCATCGTGTCGGCCGTCTGGATCGCGTCGTAGGTCGCCTTGTCGTCGAACGGGATCCGCGAGAGGTCGACCCGCTCGCCGCGCGTGCGCGCGATCATCTCCACGCAGCGCTCGACCGCCGACAGCATCCCCAGGCCCAGCAGGTCGATCTTCAGGAACCCGGCATCGGCGCACGAGTCCTTGTCCCACTGGCAGAGCTGGCGGCCCTCCATCGCTGCCGGGAGCACCGGGCAGCAGTCGATCAGCGGCCGGGTGGAGACGATCATCCCGCCCGAGTGCTGCGAGAGGTGCCGCGGGAGCCCGTACGCGTCGTCGCACAGCCGTGCCAGCCACTCCCAGCGGCCGGGCAGCGCCGCGTAGCGCTCCTCGGAGATGCGCGAGGGCGGCTCGGCGTAGGCGATGTCGGCCGGATCGTGGCCGTTGACCATCGCCAGCCACTCGCCGGTCGTCATCGCGAACGGCGCCCGGTTGTCCATGTCCACGAACGGAGGCGGCGGCCCGCCCGGCTCCATGCCCAGACCGCTCTCCACGTCCGCCGCCGCGCCGCGGATGGCGAACGGCTCCGCCCCGCGCGCGACCCGCTCGAGCTCGCCCGGCGGCAGGCCGAGCACCTTGCCGAGCTCCCGGATCGCGCCGCGCGAGCGGAAGGTCGGGAACGCGGCGACCAGCGCCGACTTCTCGCGCCCGTAGCGCTCGTGCACGCGCGGGATCAGAACCTCGCGGATGTCGCGCGGGAAGTCGAGATCGATGTCCGGCAGCGCGGTCAGCTCCTCGTTGAGGAAGCGCCCGAGGAACAGCTCGTTGCGCACCGGGTCGATGTGCGAGAGGCCGGTGAGGTAGCAGACGATCGAGGACACCGAGGAGCCGCGACCCCGCCCCGGCGGCAGCAGCGCGCGCACCGACGACGGTCCGCGCACCTCGACCGCCACCTCCCGCGCGAGCTCGAGCAGGTCGCGGTGCAGCAGGAAGAAGCCCGCCAGCCCGAGCGCGTCGATCACCCGCAGCTCCTCCTGCAACCGCGCATGAGCGGCGTCCACGTGCGGAGAGCCGGCCGGGTAGCGGTCTTCCAGCCGAGCCCAGCACAGCTCGGCCAGCCGGCTCAGCGCCGACTCGTCATCCGACCCCGGGTAGCGGTAGCCGAGGTCGCTGCTCAGGTCGAACCGCAGCCGGCCGGCCAGCTCGACCGTCTCCGCCACCGCCTCCGGGTACTCGGGAAAGCGCGCCGCCATCGCCTCGGGCGGGGCGAGCACGTGCGAGAAGTTGCCGCGGCGCAGCGGCTCCGACGCGTCGAGCGTCGTGTGATTGCGCAGGGCCGTGAACGCGTCCTGCAGCGGCGCGCGCTCGCGCGCGTGCGCGTGGACGTTGCCTGTGGCGACCGTCGGCACCCCGAGCCGGCCCGCCAGCTCGGCCAGCGCCCGGTTGCGCGCCCGGTCGTCACGCTGGAACGGCCGCTGGAGCTCGACCCGCAGACGGTCCGCCCCGAAGGCGGCCAGCAGCTCCCGCAGTGTCGGCTCGTCGTGGACGCCGCGAGAAGCGCAGCCGCTGAGACAGACCAGCCCGGCGGCGTACTCGACGACCGCCGCGAGCGTGAGCTCCGGCGGCGACTCGGCCCGCCGCACCCGCCCGGGCCCGTCGCGCGTGTGCGCGTGCGCGCGGGTGAGCAGATGGCTGAGGTTGCGCCAGCCGCGCTCGTCCTCGACCAGCAGCGTCAGGTGACGGCCGTCGTCGAGATCGACCTCGGCGCCGTGGATCGCCCGCAGCCCGAGCGGAGCGGCGGCCTGGGCGAACTCCATCGAGCCCGAGACACCGTTGTGGTCGGTGAGCGCCATCGCGCTGTAGCCGAGCTCGGCAGCGGCGGCGGCGAGCTCGTCGGGCAACGAGGCGCCGTCCAGGAAAGAGAAGGCCGAGTGGGCGTGGAGCTCGACGTACACGAACGCATGTTCGCATACGGAGCGGACGGGATCCGGCGACCGCGGCGGGAGGCCGTCGAGCCCTCCCGCCGCGCAGGGCCGGATGTCACGGTGGGCCCCGCGCGGGGGAAGAGAGTGGACGGCCGGCCACGGCAGCAGCTGCGGGGGGTGCCGCGACCGCGGGCCGACCGTCCGGGATGACCGCCTCGCCGGGGGTTGCCAGTACGGCGAGGGGCAGGGACTTCGCCGGCTGGATCAGGGCGGCATGCGGACCCGGAAGATCCGCATGCTCGGCGGTCAGGGCCAGGGCCGCGGGGGGATCGGCCCAAGGCGATACGACAGGCCTGCGCGCGTGAGCGCTCGCGCTCGGGGTGGCCGTCGCGAGCGTCAGTGCGGCGACGGGAACCACCAGTGGGCGCAGGCGGGTCATGGCCAAAGTCTCGGCCCGGACCCTCAAGGGAGCCTGGGAGGAACCCTAGGGCTTCCTAAATCCTCCACCGGGCACGATCTCGAGCACCCCGATCCGCCCCTGGTCTGGAACCGGCGCGCCGAACGTGCCGGAGGCGTCGACGCGGGTCGTGGCGGCAACCCGGCCGTCGACCGTCACGGCCAGCGCCGTGCCCGCGGCGAGCCCCTCGATCGTCCCGGAGACCCACACGCCGCCGCCGTCGAGCCGCAGGCGGCCGGCGCCCGGCGACACTGCCCCGGGCCGCCGGCCGACCAGCTCCGGGTGCGGGCCGATCGCGAACGGGTCGTAGCCGGCGGCGCCCAAGAGCGCGCGCTCGTACCGCCGCCGCTCCGCCCGCTGGCGCAGGAAGGTCGCGTACGTGCCGGTCGTGCCGCCCTCCCAGCTGTCGGGCACGTCGAGCTTCGTGGCCGGATCGGTCCCGCGCTCGCCGGCCGGCACGCCGTCGACGCCCGACAGCCGCACGCCGAGCTCGCGCGCGATGGTCGGCAGCACGTCGATCGTGCGCACCACGCCGTCCACCACCCGTCCCTCGCGCTGGCCCGGCGTCTTGATGAAGAGCGGCATGTTGGCGACGTCGTGGAGGTTGGTCGGGGTCGGCGTGCGCCGCCGGTCGCCGGCCCGGAAGCTCACGCCGTGGTCGGCGGTGACGACGACCAGCGCTCGCTCGTACAGGCCGGTGGCGCGCAGCCGCTCGAGCAGGCGGCCGAGCAGCCGGTCGGCGTACTGCGTCTGGAGCAGGTGGCGCTGGAAGGACTGGTCGACCTGCCACTGCGGCCCCACCCACTCCCCCTCGCGCAGCCCGGCGACCGGCGCGGCGTACTCGCGGCCGTCGGGCAGGTAGCGCCACGGAACGTGCGGCAGGCTGGTGTGCAGGAACAGCAGCGGCGGCCGCGCCCCCGGATCGTCGACCGCGTCGATGATCTGCTCGAAGCGCGCCGTCGGGTCGTCCTCCCCCAGCCGCCGGAACACCTCGTCGATGAACGCCTTGCGCTGCTCGGCGCTCGCGCCCGGGCCGACCCTCCCCTCGCCCGCGAAGCCCTGCCAGTCGCGGTCGATCGGCGGCAGGCCGCCGCGCAGGTCGTCGGGCAGCAGCAGGTGGGCGGAGACCACCCGCAGGTCGGAGGCGAGCGCGCGCAGGCGCGTGGTCATCGCCGGCCGCGACTCGGCGCACAGATCGCGCGGGCAGACGTCGGTGATCGGCTCCACGACCTCCAGCCGGTGGCTGCGGGAGAGCAGCGTGAACAGGCTGCCGGGGTGGTCGGCGGCGGTCGGCAGGTCGCCCTCGCGCGGGCGACGGCCGGTGAGCAGCGCGGGCACCGCCTCGGTCGTGCGGCCGGCGACGGCGGTCGCGTCGCGGTACCAGGTCGAGTCGGCCGCGAGCGAGGCGAACGCCGGGTAGCGGCGGGCGTCGACGCGGTCGCGCGCGTCCATCAGCGACGTCGCCGGCAGCTCGTCGAACACGACCATCACGACCGGGATGCGGGACGTGCGCGCCCCCGCGATCGCCTCCGCCCCGCCGCTGGGCAGCACGAGGTCCGACACCGGCGAGACGGCAAGGAAGAGGACGAGGAACAGCAGCGGCGCCGGAGAGAGCACCGTCAGGAACGTGCGCGCGGGAGCGGCGCGCGCGTACAGGGCGGCCGCCCCGGCGCCGGCGAGCAGTGCGGGGACGAGCGCGAACGCCGAGCCGCCGAGCAGCTCGCCGAACGGCGGCAGCAGGATCGCCGCGACGAGCAACCCGACAAGCGCGAGGTGGAGCCCCTCCCCCAGCGCCGGCCGGATCCGGCCGGCGAGCCATACGAGGCCCGCGAGCAGCACCGGCGGCACGAGCGTGAACACGAGCGCGAACAGCACGATGTCGCCGGCGCTGTTCCCGCGCGCGACGAAGAACTGCGCCTCGCGCCCGAGCAGGTCGAACAGCGGCTGCACGAACGCGAACGCCCACAGAGCGCCGAGGTGCAGCGCCTTCACGCGCGTGGCAGCGCCTCGTAGAGGGTCCGGGTGCCGAGGCGCTCACTGCGCTCGATGTCGAACCGCTCGGCCAGCGCGCGCTCGAACGTCTCGCGGTCGTAGTCCGGGTTGGCCGTCTCGGTCTTGCCGGAGAGCAGCCGCTGCACCATCGGGTCGACGCGGTCGGGGAACTCGATCACCAGCGCGGAGTCGAGCGACCGCAGCCAGTCCAGAAACGCCGCCACCGGCACGTTGCCGGCGATCACCACGTGGTGGACGAGCGCCAGCGCAAGCGCCAGGTCGGGTGTCCCGCGGCGCTCGAGCGACGCCCGCTCGCGCCCGCGCCAGCCGAGGTCCGGCGACGGGTCGGTGACGCTCATGACGAGCGGGAGGATGTCCCGGCGGCCGTCGAGCGCCCGGTAGAGACCGTCGACGGTGGCGTGGTCGGCGTCGATCGCCACCACGTAGTCAGCGTGCTCGGCCGCGACGCGCGAGTACATGCCGTCGTTGCACCCGAGGTCCCACGTGAGCCCGCCCGGGCGTCGCGTGGCGGCGGCACGCACGAACTCGGCCTTGCGGGCGGCCTCCTCGTCGGTGTACGTGTTCGTCGCGCCGTACTCGGTCCATGCCGTGCGGCTGGGCTTGTACTCGAGCCGCCGCACGAGCTTCTCCAGCCGCCGCAGGTTCGCGTCCAGCAGCTCCTTGCCGAAGCCGGCACGCTTGAGCTCGCGCTTGACCTCGCGCCCGCCCGTGGCCGCGTAGCGGGCCTCGAGCCGCGCGTGCAGGACGACGTGGGTCAGCACCCCGCGCCGCCGCTTGGGCAGCAGCGCGCGCGCCTCGGCGGGCGCGATGCCGTCGATCGAGCCGCGCAGCCACGCGTGATACGGGACGCCGCGGTATGCCTGCAGCATCAGCGGATAGAGGAACAGCATGCAGAACTGGCGGTAGCCGGCCCACGGCTCGCCCGGCCGCAGCCGCTCGAACGAGCCGACGTCGATGAAGACCGGCTGCGCGCCGCGCCACTGGACGTTGTAGGCGGAGGCGTCCTTGAGCGTGAGGTCGTGCTCGAGCGCTTCGCGACCCAGCGCCAGCTGCAGCAGCGCCGCGTCCTTGAGCATCGAGAACGGCCACTCGTAGGGGTGCGACACGAACGGGATCCGCTCGTGCCTGAGCGCGCCGGCGGCCGGCTCGCCCGTGAGCTCCGGCAGGCCGTCGAGGTCGACGGGCTCGGTGGCGATCAGGCGGTCGTCGCCGGCCAGCGGCGTGGCGGCGAGCGCCTGCCAGTCCTCGAGACCGGCACGCGAGAGCGCGCGGTAGACGACGCCGTCGCGCACGAAGACGCGGCTGTCGGGGTCCCGGAAGGAGCCGAGCTCAGTTGCGGCTGCGCGACTCGGCGGCATCCGGGTCGTCCTTGCGGATCCGGAGGAGCCTCAGGATGCGGCGCCAGTAGAACTTGGCGGCCACGCCGATGGCCGCGATGCCGCCCACCAGCAGCTGCAGGAGCATGCTGCCGGTGCCAGGATCCAGGTACCCCGGTAACACCCTGGCAACATCCTTTCACGATTGCAGCTCGGCCAGCGCCTTCGTGAAGATCTCCGTGTGGCGGTCGACGTCGGCGTCGGTCGTCGCCGGGCACATCAGAGCCATGAGGTGGAACGGCGTGATGAGCACGCCGCGGTTGGCCAGGTAGACGTGCAGGAAGTCCTCGAGCTCGCGGTCGTCGGCGGCTGCCGACGCGCTGCCGGTGCGCGGCGGCGGGGAGGCGAAGCGGTACTCGGTGCGGGCGCCGAGCTGGGTGATCGACCACGGCATCCCGTGCGCGTCGATCGCCTCCTGCACGCCGCGCGCGAAGCGGGTGGCGCGGGCGGTCATGTGCTCGAACGCGGCGTCGGTCAGCACGTGCTCGAGCGTGGCGCGGGTGGCGGCCAGCGACAGCGCGTTGCCGGCCAGCGTGCCGCCGACCCCGCCGGTGTCGACCAGGTCGGCCTCGCGGTCGGCGACGATCCGCTCCGCCAGCTCGGCGGTGATCCCGAAGGCGCCGGAAGGCATGCCGCCGGCGATCGCCTTGCCGATCGTGACGATGTCCGGCTCCAGGCCCCAGGCGGCCGTCGCGCCTCCCGGGCCGGCGGAGAACGTGTGCGTCTCGTCGTTGATCAGCAGCGTGCCGTGCTCGCGCGTGAGCCGGCGGACGGTGTCGAGATAGCCGGGCTCCGGCATCACGATGCCGATGTTGGTGAGCGCCGGTTCCATCAGCACGGCGGCGACGTCCTCGTGGGCGAGCTGCTCCGCCAGGTCGTCTGGCTCGTTGAACTCGGCGACGCGGGTGGTCTGCTCGAGATCGACCGGCGCGCCGACGTTCCCGGGGCGTGCGACGACGCGGCCGTCTCGCTTGAGCGCGAACGCCTCGTCGACGCTGCCGTGGTAGCACCAGGCGAAGACGAGGATCTTCAGCCGTTTCGTGACCTGGCGGGCGAGCCGGATCGCCCAGCGGTTGGCGTCGGTCGCCGTGAGCGTGAACGACCACTGCGGCGGGCCGAAGCGGCGCGCCAGCTCGGCGCCGACCCAGGCCGCGTCCTCGGTCGGCATCATCGCCGTGATGCCCTGGGTGCTCTGGCGCGCGATTGCCTCGACGGTCGCGGGCGGCGAGTGGCCGGCCATCGCGCCGGTGTCGCCGAGCGCGAAGTCGACGTACGTGTGGCCGTCGAGGTCGGTCACGCGCGCGTCCTGGGCGCGGGCGAGGTAGAGCGGGAAGCCACCAGCGGCCAGGTTCATCCAGGTCATCGGGACGCCGCCGAGCAGGTGGCGCTTCGCGTCCGCGTACGCGGCGGCGGAGCGCGGGTGGGTCTCGGCGAAGGCCTGGCGCTCGCGGGCGAGCAGAGCGGTCGTGTTCACCGCGCGGACGCTACCGCTGCGTGTACCAGCGCCCTCGCACGAGGTCGCGGAAGGCGACGAGGTTGCGTCCGTCGTCGGTGACGATCTCCCAGTAACGGCGGCGCAGCGGGGCGTCGGTCCACCAGCGGTCCTCGATCAGCCAGGACTCGCGGATCGCGTCGACTCTGCGGCCGTCGACCTCCTCCGGATGGCCGTCGGCGGCGGCCTGGACGGTGGCGGGCCTGGGCTCGGCGAGGCGCCTCATGGATCCCAGGGCGTCAGCGCCAGGCGGCGCTCGGGGACGCGCGAGTCGGGATCGACGGGGAGGATCCGCAGCGCGGCGTCCGGCCCCGCGGCAGCGCGGGCCTGGCGGACGGCTTCTCTCAGACGCGCGGCGCGGACCGCCGCCGCCTCGGCCAGCAGCGAGCGCTGGTCTCCGGCCGGCGGCCCGAAGCCCTCGGCGCGCAGTCTCAGCGCATCGGCGGGTGCGGGCAGCTCGGCCAGCCGCGGGGCGAGCACGAGCCGCATCCGCCGCGGGTCGGCGAGCGCCTCGCGGAAGGTCACA
>JBKOYW010000126.1:0-4147 GCA_046744275.1 Actinomycetota bacterium | reverse complement strand
CGCCTGCGGGGAGCGCACGATCGCGCGCCCCAGCGCCACCCGCTGCCGCTGCCCGCCGCTCAGCGCCCGCGGGCGCCGCTCCACCAGCTCGCGGATCCCCAGCCGCCCCGCGGCATCGGCCACGCGCGAGCGGATCGTGTCGGCGGGCTGCTTCTGCATCTTCAAAGCGAAGCCCATGTTCTGGGCCACGCTCATGTGCGGATACAGGGCGTAGGACTGGAAGACCATCGCGATGTCGCGGTCCTTCGGCGCGACGTCGTTGACCACGCGGTCGGCGATCCGGATCTCGCCGGTCGACGCCTCCTCGAGCCCGGCGACCATCCGCAGCGCGGTCGACTTGCCGGAGCCGGACGGGCCGACCAGCACGGTGAACCCGCCGTCGGGGATCTCGAGGTCGAGGCCGTCGACGGCCGCGGTGCCGTCCGGGAACACCTTCGAGACGCCGGAGAACGCGATGCTAGCCACGTGCCCTCGCAATGAAGTCGCGGTACCAGAGGCCGCTGCGCTTGGGCACGCGGCGTTGCGTGGAGAAGTCGACGTATACGAGCCCGAAGCGCTTCGCATAGCCGTGCTCCCACTCGAAGTTGTCGAGCATCGACCAGGCGAAGTAGCGCCGGACGTCGACCCCGTCGGCGACCGCCCGCCCGAGCGCGTCGAGGTGGGAGGCGAGGTACTCGACGCGCCGCGGGTCCTCGACGGTGCCGTTCACGACCGGGCCGTCCTCGAAGGCGGCGCCGTTCTCGGTGATGTAGATCGGGATGTCGCCGTAGTCGCGGCGGAGCCGTACAAGCAGCTCGTGCAGTCCGTCTGCGTCGATCTCCCAGCCCATCGCCGTCGTCGGCGGAACCGGGTTCACGCGGCCGAGCTCGAGCGGCTGCCGCGCCGGGTCCGCGCGCACCCGCTGCGGCGAGTAGTAGTTGACGCCGAGGAAGTCGATCGGCGCCGAGATGACCTTCAGATCGCCGTCGCGCACGACGTCGAACAGCCCGTAGCGGCGCGCGTAGTGCTCGACCATGTCCTCCGGGTAGCGGCCGCGCAGCAGCGGGTCCAGGAACCAGCGGTTCATGTAGCCGTCCATCCGCAGCGCGGCGGCCGGGTCGTCGGAGCGCGCCGGCGCGAGGTTGAGCGTGATGCCGACCGGCGCGGTCTCGCGCAGCGCCGGCAGCGCGAGCCCGTGCGAGAGCAGTAGGTGGTGCGACACCCGCAGCGCGGTCGGCCAGTCGCGGATCCCGGGCGCCTTGATGCCCTCGGCATGCCCGAGGAACGCGACGACCCACGGCTCGTTATGCGTGATCCAGCCCTCGACCACGTCGCCCAGCTCGTCCGCCATCAGCACCGCGTACTCGCCGAACCGCTCGGCCGTGTCGCGCACCGCCCAGCCGCCCGCCGCCTGGCGCGCCTGCGGGAGATCCCAGTGGTAGAGCGTCGCCACCGGCTCGATGCCGCGCTCGCGCAGGCCCTCGGCCAGGCGCCGGTAGAAGTCGACGCCTGGCCGGTTGAGCGCACCCCGTCCGTCCGGCTGCACCCGCGGCCACGCGATCGAGAAGCGGTAGCTCTCGACGCCGAGCGAGGCCATGAGGTCCAGGTCCTCGCGCCAGCGGTGGTAGTGATCGCACGCGACGTCGCCGGTGTCGCCGCCGGCGACCGCACCCGGCCGGCGGCAGAACGTGTCCCAGATCGACGGGCCGCGCCCGTCCTCGCTCACGGCGCCCTCGATCTGGTACGACGCCATCGCGACCCCGAAGCGGAAGCCCGTCGGGAACGCGCCGATCGCCGCCGTCTCGAGCGCGGTAGTGGTCATCCCTTCACCGCGCCCGCGGTCAGGCCCTTCACGAGCCAGCGCTGCGTGAGGAAGAAGGCGATGAGGACGGGGAGGGTGGAGACCACGCCTGCGGCCATGAGCTGTGCGGTCCTTTGCTGGTAGTTGCCGATGAACGTGCGGATGCCGATGGGGATCGTCTCGGCGGTGTCCTGCGTGAGGTTGGCGACGAACAGGAGCTCGTCCCACGCGAACAGGAACGCGTAGACGAACGTCGCCACGAGCCCCGGCGCGGCGTTGGGGAGCACGATCTTCACGAACGCGCGGAACGGCGTGCAGCCGTCCACCATCGCCGCCTCCTCCAGGTCCCGCGGGATCGCGAGGAAGAACGAGCGCATGAAGAAGATCGCCACCGGCGTGAAGAACGCCGTGTAGACCAGGATCATCCCGAGGTGGGTGTCGTAGAGCGGGATGCCGAGGTTCTGCTTGATCCAGATGAAGCCGATGAACAGCGGCAGCAGGAACATCGAGCCGGGGATCAGCTGGGTGCCGATCACGGTCAGCCCGAAGGTGCGCGAGCCGCGGAAGTGGAAGCGGGCGAGCGCGTAGCCGGCACAGCTGGCGAAGGCGGTGGCCAGCAGGGCGGCGGCCGTGCAGATGATGAGGCTGTTTGCGAAGAAGCGCTCGAAGTCGATCGTGTCCCACATGCCCGTGAACGCGTCGAGCGTCGGGCTCAGCAGGTCGTAGCGGCCGGTCGAGAGCTCGAGGTCGTCCTGCACCGAGGAGATGACGAGCCAGATGACCGGCGACAGCATCACCAGCAGCACGAGCCAGGTGAGTACGTCGAGACCCAGGTTGACCGCGCGCCGACGGGTCATGCCACCTCCAGGTCGCGCTTGAACGCCCGGTACCAGATGGCGACCCAGACGAACATCGCCATCATCAGCAGCACCGAGACCGCGCTCCCGTAGCCGAACAGGTTGTTGGAGAACGACTGGCGGACGATCAGGGTCATCATCAGGTCCGCGTCCGGCCCGGGATTGCTCCCGAACATCACGTACGGGATCGAGAACTGGTAGGTCGCGTAGATGACGCCGAACAGCAGCTGCACCCCGATCAGCGGCCGCAGCAGCGGCAGCGTGATGTAGCGGAAGCGCTTGAACGGGCCGGCGCCGTCGATGGCCGCCGCCTCGTGCAGCTCGCGCGGCATCGCCTGCAGGCCGGCCAGGAAGATCAGCATCGCGAACGGCAGGCCGCGCCAGATGCTGGGGATGATGATCGCCCACAGCGAGTTCGGGCCGATCAGCCAGATGGGTCGATCGCCGAGGATGCCCGTGTAGTCGACGAGGACCTTGTTGATGATCCCGATGTCGCTCTGCCACATGTACTGCCACAGGACCGCGACGACGAAGCTCGGGACGATCCACGGGGTGAGCATCAGCGTGCGGATGACCTTGATCCCGCGCATCTCCCGGTTGAGCAGCAGCGCGACCGCAAGCCCGCCGCCGAGCGTGCCGGCCACGGTCCAGAACGTGTAGACCGCGGTGTTCTGGACGGCGCCCGTGAAGCCGCTGCGGAGCGGGCTGTCGGCGTCGAAGAGGATCGTCTCGTAGTTGTCCAGCCCGGCCCAGGGAGCGCCGAAGAGCTGGCTGAACGTGAAGAGGTTGAGGTTCTTGAACGAGAGATAGAAGCCGCCGGCCGTCGGCAGCAGATGCACGAGCACCATGAAGATCACCGCCGGCGCGACGAGTGCCGCGACGAAGCGGCGGCGCGAGCCGCGCAGCGAGCGGCGGCGCCGTGGGGGCTCGACGATGAGCTCGCCCACGGGCGACGCCGGCTCGGTCGGTGAGAGTGACTGTGTGCTCATGGAAAGGGGACGGGCGGGGCGGCGGTGCGCCCCGCCCGTCCGGAGGAGGATCCCGCTAACCCGTGGTCTGGGCCAGCAGGCCGTCGGCCTCCTTGGCCGCCTCGTCCAGCTGCTGCTGGACGCTGTCCGGATACGAGCCGCCCTTGCCGGCCGCGCTGTCGAGGATGTTCCCGAAGCGGCCCTTGTAGGCGTTCTCGATCGCGCCCCACTGCGGGATCGGGGCGTACGTCCGGCCCTGCTGGATTGCCTGGAAGACGGACTCGAAGTTCGCGCCGTTGGACTCGCCGTAGGACTGCTGCGGCTCGACGCGCGCCGGGAACATGCCCAGCAGCGACGCGTAGTCGGTCTGCACCTGGTCCTGCGACAGGAACTTCATCAGCTCCCAGGCCTCGTTCTGGTTCTGCGAGCTCTCGAACATCATCAGGTCCGAGCCGCCGACGAACGTGTACGCATCACCGTTCGGGCCGGCGGGCATCGGCGCGACGCCGACGTTCTTGCGCGCGGCCGGGACCCAGTTGGTG
>JBKOYW010000457.1:0-2909 GCA_046744275.1 Actinomycetota bacterium | reverse complement strand
AGGAAGATCGCCATGTAGGAGCCGAAGAACAGCGGGAAGCTGTGCTCGCTCACGCCGGCGATCGCGCCCGCCGTGCAGGCGCCCATGCCCGCGAAGCACCCGAGCGTGACCCGCGCGCCGCCGACCCGGTCGGACAGCCAGCCGCCCAGCGGGCGCGAGACCGAGCCGATCAGCGCGCCCACGAAGCCGAGGCCTGCGAGGTAGGTGGCGATGAACGGATGTGCCGCGAGGAACTCCGGGAACGTGTTCTTGATGACGAGCGGCAGCGCGAACGAGTAGCCGATGAACGAGCCGAACGTCCCGATGTAGAGGATCGACATCACCCACGTCTGGCCGTGCCGGAGCGCCTTGACGTACGACCGCGGGTCGGCCTTCGCCTCGGCGAGGCTGTCCATGTACAGCCACGCGGCGAGCGCCGCCGCCACGATCAGCGGGAGCCACATCAGGCCGGCATACGACAGGTGCACCTCATGCTCGGGCAGCTTGATCGCCGCGGCCGGGACGCCGATCACGATCACGAGCGGCACCACGAGCTGCGTGACCGCGACGCCGAGGTTGCCGCCGGCCGCGTTGAGGCCGAGCGCGAAGCCCTTCCGCCGCTCGGGATAGAAGAACGAGATGTTCGCCATCGACGATGAGAAGTTCCCGCCGCCGAAGCCCGCCGTCGCGGCACAGCCGAGCAGGACCCAGAACTGAGTGGCGTGCCCCTGGGCCGCGAGCCAGCCGCTCGGCACCAGGAACGCCAGCAGCAGCGCGGGGATCAGCAACAGCGACGCGCTGATCGTGGTCCACAGCCGGCCGCCGAACCGCGGCACGGCGAACGTGTACGGGATGCGCAGCGTCGACCCGATCAGGTTCGGGACCGCGATCAGCCAGAACTGCTCGGGCAGCGACAGGTCGAAGCCCGCGTTCCCGAGGTTGATGACGACGATCGTCCACAGCACCCAGATGCTGAAGCCGAGGTGCTCGGCGAAGATCGAGAGGGCCAGGTTCTTGCGGGCGATCGCTTTCCCCCGCTGCTCCCAGAACCGCTCGTCCTCCGGGTTCCAGTCCCGGATCCACGCTGCCATGCCTCCCACCGCCTTCCGGTCGCTTGATCGGCGCGAGGCTAGGCGGGCGCCGTATCGGCCCCGTGACGCGCATGTTTCGATCGCGTCACCGCGAGCGGCGGCGCGCCACGCCCGGCTCGAGATGAACCCTCCGCGAGCGGCCGCCCGAACTGGCGGCCGTTCCTGTTCCCCTCCCCAGGAGGACTCTCATGAGTCGTACCCGCATCATGCGCTGGAGCGCCGCCCTGGCGTCCCTACTCGCCCTCTCCGCCGTGGGCGCCCAGGCGTCGCAACGCGGTGGTGACGACTGGGACCGGTCGGACCGGTCGCAGCGCGCGGACCGCATGTTCTATGCCACCACCGGCCAGAACCAGCTGATCAGCTTCACCGCCCGCAACCCCGAGCGCCTCCGCGACATCCAGGCGATTTCCGGCCTGCCCGCCGGCGTCAGCCTGCGCGGGATCGACTTCCGCCCGAAGACCGGCGACCTCTACGGCGTCGGCTCGGACAACGTCGTCTACCGCGTCAACCCGTTCACCGGCATCGCCATCGCCGAGGGCCCGGCGTTCACGCCGGCGTTGCGCGGCCAGTCGTTCGGCGTCGACTTCAACCCGGTCGTGGACAAGATCCGCGTCGTCAGCGACGCCCAGCAGAACCTGCGCCTGAACCCGGACGAGGGCACCGTGCTGATGCAGGACGGCGACCTCAACCCCGGCATGCCGCAGGTCGTGGCCGCCGGCTACGAGAACTCCTCGTTCAGCTTCACGCAGCCGACCGCGACGACGCTGCACGTGGTCGACGCGGCGAGCGACACGCTGTTCACGCAGAACCCGCCGAACAACGGGACGCTCACCAACCCGCGCAAGCTGCGGATCGACGTCGGCCTCAACACCGGCTTCGACGTCGCGGGCGCCACGAACGTCGGCTACCTGACCGATCAGTCGCGCCGCGGCACGGAGCTGTACACGGTCGACCTGCCGACCGGCAAGACCAAGTCGCTCGGCCGCATCGGCGGCGGCAAGCGCCTCGTGGTCACCGGCCTCGCGGCCTGGCAGGACTGAATCCCCGGTGCGACGGGCGGGCGGCTGATCCGGCTGCCCGCCCGTTGCGCACACATGGTCGTGCTCGAGACGTCAGCGCACCCCGTTGACGCGGCAGAGGCGGAGCTCATGGCCATGGTGGCCGCCGGCGACGCCGGGCAGCCGCTCCGACGGCTCTACCGGCGCTACGAACGCCGGCTCTACGGCTTCGGCCTGCGGCTTCTGGGCGAGCCGGGGCTCGCGGAGGAGCTCGTCCAGGAGACCTGGATGCGCGTCTGGCAGTCCGCCGCGCGCTTCGACCCCGACCGCGGCACGGTCCGCGCCTTCCTCTTCACCATCGCGCGCCGGGTGGCGGTCGACCTCTACCGCCGCCCCTCCTCGCGCAACCTCGGCGCCGCGCAGGAGGACGCCGGCGCCGTCGAGGCGGCCGCCGACCAGGTCCTGCTCGCCGTCACCGTGCGCGACGCCATGGAGTCGCTGTCGCCCGCCCACCGCGAGGTGCTGGAGCTGGTCTACGACGAGGACCTCAAGCTCGCGGACATCGCCGAGCGGCTGGACGTCCCGCTCGGGACGGTCAAGACGCGCGCCCACCACGCGTTGCGCGGGCTGCGGCGCGCGCTCGAGGAGCGAGGCTGGGATGGCTGAGCACGACGACCTCCTGGAGCTCGTCCGGCACGCGGCGCCGCGGTTCGACGTGCCCGCCGGGCTCGAGGAGCGGGTGTTCGCGGCGATCGCGCCGCCGCGCCGCCGGCGGCGTCCCTGGTGGCTGCTCGTCGTCCCGGCGGCCGCGGCGGCCGCCGCGCTGCTCGTCATCCCCGGG
>JBKOYW010000263.1:0-3856 GCA_046744275.1 Actinomycetota bacterium | reverse complement strand
GAGGAGCTGTGCCTGCGCGCCCGCGGCGACCTCGATCACGGCCGCACGCGCGAGGCCGCGCTCCAGCTCGCGATCGCGCTCGACGCCGGGCTCGCCGAGCTCGAGGTGTGGCGCGAGCAGGGCGACATGGCCGACCGGCTGGAGGAGCTCGACGGCTGGCGCGAGGCCGTCGCGGCGGCCGCGAGGGCCGCGCTCGCCGGCGGCTTGGACCCCGCCCAGGCGGCGGATGTTTCGTCGGCGCTCGATCGTTTGGAGGCCGCGCTCCGCGCTCGGCAGGTGGCGGAGGGACGAACTTCGGGCATGTAGCGAGCCGGAAGGTCGAGTGTCGACTTTTCGCCCTCAGAGGTCGAAAACTCGACACTCGGCCGATCCCGCCGCCCTCAATGCCGCAGTTCGACGGCGGCGACGAGCGCTTCGAGGTCCTCCTCGACGTCGCCGGACAGACGTGCGGCGGCGTAGCCGTCGTACGGCGTCGCGCTCTGGGTCACGATCGCGAGCCGGCCGCCCGCCTCGAGCGTCAGCTCGGGCAGCCCGGCGACGGGATAGACCTCGAGCGAGGAGCCGATGCACAGCATCAGGTCGGCGCCACTCGCCAGGTCCGAGGCGCGCGCCATCGCCGCCTCGTCGAGCAGCTCCCCGAACAGGACCACGTCGGGCTTCAGCGGCCGGCCGCAGTCGCAGCGCGGCACGCCGTCCTCCTCGGCGTCGAGCCGCGCCCGCGTCTCCGCCAGCGAGACGCGCTTGCCGTCGGCGAGGCACGAGGCGGTCGCGATCGAGCCGTGCACCTCGATCACGTCCCGAGACCCGGCGGCCGCGTGCAGGCCGTCGATGTTCTGGGTGATCACCGCGTCGAGCCGGCCGGCCGCCTCGAGCGCGGCCAGCGCTCGGTGGGCGCCGTTCGGCTGCTTGCCCTCGAGCGCCGCGAAGCGCTGCCCGTAGAAGCCCCAGAAGCGCTGCGGATCGCGCCGCCAGACCGAGATGTGGGCGACCTCCATCGGGTCGACGTTCGCCCACAACCCGGTGCCGGGCGAACGGAAGTCCGGGATCCCGGACGGGACGGAGATGCCCGCCCCCGTAAGCGCGACGACCGACCCCGCCGAGCGGATCAGCTCGGCGAGGCGGTCGTGGACGCTGGTCACTTGCCCTTGAACTCCGGCTTGCGCTTGGACAGGAACGCGGAGATGCCCTCGCGGGCGTCCTCGGAGGTGAACGCCTCCACGAATCCCCGCTTCTCGGCGGCGATGCCCTCGTCGAGGTCGCCGGCGTGCGAGACCCGCTTGATCTGCTCGAGCGCGATCGGTGCCTGCCCGGCGAACTTGCGCGCCCAGCTGAGCGCGGTGTCGAACAGCTCGTGGTCCGCCGACAGGCGGTTGACGAGGCCGTACTCGTAGGCCTCCTCGGCCGAGATCGGCTCCCCGACCGTGTTCATCTCCAGCGCCTTGGCCGGGCCGACCAGGCGCGGCAGCCGCTGCGTGCCGCCGAAGCCCGGGATGATCCCGAGGCCGATCTCCGGCTGGCCGAACGAGGCCGAGTAGCCGGCGAGGCGCACGTCGCACGCCATCGCGATCTCGCAGCCGCCGCCGAGCGCGAGCCCGTTGACCGCCGCGATGGTCATGATCCGCGACCGCTCCCACGAGCGGAACAGCGCGTGGGCGCGGTCGAGCAGGTCGCGTCCGCTCGTCTCGTCCATCTGCGTGAACGCCTTGATGTCAGCGCCGGCGGAGAACAGCGCCGGGTTCGGCGAGGCGATGATCATCGCCTTCACGCCGCCGCCCTCGATCGACTTCCAGGCCTTCTCGAGCGCCTCGACGACGGCCGGCGCGAGGGAGTTGGCGGGCGGGTTGTCGAGCCACACGATCGCGACGTCGCCGCGGGTGTCGAGCTTGGCGGGCGAGGCCTCCCAGCCCGCGTCGGCCTGCGGGTACGGGTAGAAGCCCTGGCCACTCTTGGCGCCGAGGCGGCCCTGGGCCACCAGGCGGCGCAGCACGAGCGGCGGCTCGAAGCCCTCGCCCCACTCGTCCTCCGCGCGCTCGAGCGCGGCGAGGATGTCGTCGAGCCCACGGAAGTCGGCGCGCGCGAACGGGCCCGGGACCATCCCCGTCCCCATCATCATCCCGAGGTCGATGTCGCGGACGCCCGCGATGCCCTCCTCGAGCACGAGGCAGGCCTCGACAAGGGCCTTCAGCTGGAAGCGGTCGGCGACCCGCTCGTCGATCTGCTGCGTGGTCTCAGGCGTGCTCATAGAAGCCCTTCCCGGACTTGGCGCCGAGCTCCCCGCGCTCGACCATCTCCTCCATCCCGCGGTGGACGTAGAAGCGGTCGCCGTAGGCCTCGCGCATGTCGCGCGCGACCTTGACGACGGTGTCGAGGCCCGACATGTCGGCCACGCGGAACGGGCCCATCGGCATCTGGGCCTTCTCGGTGATGAACGTGTCGAGCTGCTCCACGTCGATCCCGCTCTCGTCCTGGTAGCGCCAGATCTCGCTGGCAGTGCTCACCAGGATGCGGTTGACCACGAAGCCGGGGCACTCGTGGCAGCGGACCGGCATCTTCTTGATCGCCTGGGCGAAGTTGGCGGCCGCCTGCGCGGTCTCCGGCGACGTGTCCTCCCCCTCGATGACCTCGACGAGCCGCATGTAGGAGGCCGGCCAGAAGAAGTGGAAGCCGACGACCTTGTCGGGCCGGTTGGTGGCGTCGCCGATCTCGGTGATCGACAGGCCCGAGGTGTTGGAGGCGAGGATCGCGTGGCCCGGGGTCGACGCGTCCAGCTCCGCGAACACCGCGTGCTTGATCTCCATCTTCTCGGGCACGGCCTCAATCACGAAGTCGACGTCGCCGAACTCGTCGTAGGAGGTGGTGCCGGTGATCAGGGAGAGCGTCGTCTCCGCCTGGGCGGACGCCTCCGCCTCGTCGATCTTCCCCTTCTTGACGAGCTTGGCGACCTGGCCCTCGGTGACCTCGCGCGCCTTCGTGAGTCCTGCGTCGACGAACTTCTCGTCGACGTCCTTGAGCACGACCGGGATCCCCGCCGCGGCGATGACCTGGGAGATCTCGCCTCCCATCACCCCCGCGCCGACGACTCCTGCTTTGAAAACGAACATGCGGCCACCCTAGCCGAGCGCGGCGGAGGATCCGCCGGTCTGGCGGACGCGAGACTGGCCGTTCGTTCTGGACCCTGTCTGCCCGGTCACGGATGCTACGCCGGTGATGTGGTTTCGGGTCGCCTCCGACGAGCACCTCGTCGCCCGTGTCCGCGCCGGCTCGGCAGCTGCGTTCGAGGCGCTGTTCGACCGCCATCAGCGGTCGCTGCTCGCCTTCTGCCGCCACATGCTCGGCTCGACCGCGGACGCCGAGGATGCCGTGCAGCACACGTTCATGGCCGCCTACGCGGACCTGATGCGGTCCGAACGGCCGATCGCCCTGCGCCCGTGGCTGTACTCGATCGCCCGCCACCGCTGCCTGAGCGTGCTCCGCGCCCGGCGCGAGCGGCCGGTCGCCGAGCTGCCGGAGC
Source organism: Actinomycetota bacterium (assembly GCA_046744275.1). GTDB lineage: Bacteria > Actinomycetota > Thermoleophilia > Solirubrobacterales > Solirubrobacteraceae > DASSUW01. The sequence goes on along the minus strand of JBKOYW010000263.1, from coordinate 345 downwards.
CGGAGGTCGACCATCTCGCCGCCGAGGTCGACACGCGCGAGGAGCTGCGGGCGACTCTGAACGACATCGCGCGGCTGCCGGATGACCAGCGCGCCGCGCTCGTCCTCGCGGAGATGGGCGACGCCTCCCACGCCGAGATCGCCCAGATCCTCGGCTGCCGGCAGGAGAAGGTGAAGGCGCTCGTCTTCCAGGCCCGCTCGGCGCTCGCAACCGGCCGCACGGCGCGCGACACGCCGTGCGCGGACATCCGCGAGCAGCTCGCACTCGGCGGCCGCGCGATGCGCCGTACGTCGCTGCGCCGGCACGTCCGCGACTGCGACGGCTGCCGCGAGTTCGGCGAGCAGC
>JBKOYW010000535.1:0-8024 GCA_046744275.1 Actinomycetota bacterium | reverse complement strand
CGGCTGCCCGTACGAGGCGGCACTCGCGCTCGGCGCCGGCGACGAGGCCGCCCAGCGCCGCGCGCACAACGCACTGCTGGACATGGGCGCCGGCGCGGCTGCCGCCGTCGTCGCCCGCCGGCTGCGCAAGCGAGGCGCAGCCGGCCTGCCGCGCGGGCCCCGGACCGTCACCCGCGAGAACCCAGCACAGCACACCGCCCGCGAGCTCGAGGTCCTCGCGCTCGTCGCAGACGGCCTGCGCAACCGCGACATCGCCGAGCGCCTGTTCCTCTCGACCAAGACGGTCGAGCACCACGTCGCCGCGATCCTCGGCAAGCTCGGCGCCCGCACGCGAGGCGAAGCGGGCGCCCAGGCGCTACGGCTCGGGCTCGTCGAGCCGCGGTAGCGGCGCTAGGTCTTCGCCCAGTAGTCGCCGCGCGCCTTGCTGGCCTCGAGCGCCTCGCGGGTCTCGAAGCCCGGCGCCATCGACGCGTCGGTGCCGGCCATCACCTCGTGGTGGTCGATGTCGAGCAGCCGGAGCCAGCTCTGCTGGCCGAGCGTGAGTCCGATCATGCACCCGAGCTCGACGAGCTCGGGCTCGGAGAAGTGTTCGTGCATCCGCTCCCAGAACGCGTCGTCGGTGTCGAGGTGCCAGGTGATCGCCTCGGTGTATGCGAGCGCGGCCTTCTGGCGCTCGCTGAACGCCTCGGTGCTCTCGAAGTTGAGCAGCTCGTCGTACTGGCCCTCGACCAGCCCGAGCGACGCGCCCTTCACCGACCGCTGGTTGCCGCAGTACTCGCACTTGACGCTGCGCGAGACGTAGACGCGGCACAGCTCCTTCAGCGCGTGGTCCACGACGCCGTTGCGGAACAGGTCGTCCCAGGCGTTCGCGAAGAACCAGAACGCGGCGGGCACGTGCGCGCGCACGGCGGAGCTCTCGGGGCGCGGCGTGCCCTCGCGCGCGCATCGCTTCATCTCCGCGCGCATCTCCGGCGTCATGTCGTCGAGCGGGACGTAGCTGATGCGGGGACGGTCGGCCATGCCGACACCGTACCGCGCGTCGGCCGCCACCCGAACGGGAATACGAGTCCCGTGAACGACGCCCCGTACATCGACTGGAAGTCCGCCACCGTCGACGGCGGACGGCTCACGGTGCCGCTCGCCGGCGAGCGCACCTCCGACTGGACCGAACGGGTCGAGCACGTCCTCGAGCGCCTCGACCGCGGCAGCGGCGGCTGGGGCGAGATCGCGGTCGGCAAGAAGAAGCTGAAGGTCGAGTCCGTGCGCCCCGGCTCGGAGGCCGACCTGCGCCACCTGCTCGAGAGCGCGATCCAGGAGGCGAACGCCGAACTCGACACCTCCGAAGCGCAGCCGGCCGACGAGCGGTCGGAGGCCGACCGGGAGATGACCGACGCGTTCCGCGCCTTCGCGGACGCCTGAGGGGGCTTGCCGGCACGTCCGCGCGCGGCGTACTCCCACGCGCGGACGGGGTTCCCGGTCAAAGCCGTTCGCGGCCCGGTGAAAGCCCGCCCCTGGCGGGCGGGGCCGGCCCCACCGGGACCGCGAACTAGGTGCAACTGTACGGAACCGGGGCCTCCGCGTCTGCTCCCCGGACGTCCAGTCTTGTGCCCTCCCGCACGAGTAGGCGACGCAGCAGAACGAGCCCGATGAGGGGGAACAGGAGGACCGACAGCAGGCCCGCTCCGATCAGCGCTGCGCTCTCGGCCGCGCCGATCAGACCGAGCTCGGCGCCGATCGCGGTCGCCGCCACAGCGTCCTCAGCATCCCGCTGCTGGTCGACGAGCTCGTCCCCAAGCTCGCCGCAGCCGCCGACGGCGACCCGTCCACGCCGACCGAGTGACGCCGCCGCAGATCACCCGACGCGGGTGATGCCCGTTCACCCGCGGCGCGGCCACGATGCGGAAAGGCCGACGAAAGGGGTGTCGATGTCATCGCAGACGCAGATGAGGCCTGAAGGTGAGCACGTGTCCGGATGGGCCGTGGGCGGGATCGTCTTCGCCGCCACGATGATGGTGCTGATCGGGGTGTTCCAGGTGCTCGCCGGGCTCGTCGCGATCTTCAACGACGAGTTCTACGTCGTGGCCCGGAACTACACGTTCGACCTCGATGTCAGCGCGTGGGGCTGGATCCATCTGCTCGTGGGGCTCGGGATCCTCGCCACCGGCTTCGGCCTCTTCCTCCGCAGCACGTGGGCCGGGGTGGCGGCGATCATGCTCTGCATGCTCAGCGCCCTGGTCAACTTCTTCTTCATCCCGTACTACCCGATCTGGTCGCTGCTCGTGATCGGGCTCGACATCTGGGTGATCTGGTCGCTCACCCGGCCGGGCGCGATCGAGACCTGACAGCCACGACATCCGCCGCCGGTCACGCCCGCCCCGGCGTGCCGGCGGCGGCACCGCCGTAACGCCGCGCGTGCCAGCCGAACGCTGCGAGGCCGACCGGCAGCGGCAGCCAGTAGGAGAACAGCCGGTAGGCGAAGGTGGCGAGGACCGCGGCGCCCGCCGAGACGCCGGCCAGCGTGAGCATGGCGGTCAGCCCGGCCTCGACGAAGCCGAGCCCGCCGGGCGTGATCGGGATCTGGGACAGGACCTGCGCGGCACAGAACGCGAGCAGCACGAGCGAAGGGCGCGGTTGCGCGCCGACGGCGGCGAGCGCCGCGAGCAGCGTCGCGTAGTCGAACGCCCAGCGCCCGCTCGTCGCCGCCAGCGCGCGCTTCCAGCGCGGGCCGAGCGTGCCCACGATCCGGTCGCGCTCCCGCAGCAGGCGCTCCGGGAACCGTCGCAGCGGCTCGGAGTGCCGACGGACCCGGTTGCGGACGCGCTGCACGACCCGCCCGACCCACCGCAGCGCGCCGTCGTACGCGATCAGCACCGCGCCGACCGCGAACAGCGCGACGAACAGGGCGACGCCGATCGCCGTCGCCTCCAGGAGGTCGCGGCTCACGCCGCCGCGGATGATGCCCGGCACGGCGAGCACCGGCATCGCGAGCACCATGGCGAACGTGAGCAGGTTCGTCGCCGTCAGTCCGGCGACCGCGCGCCGCCCCGGCAGCCCCGCCTGCACGAGCATGCGGTACTGCAGCGCGGCTCCCAGCGCACCGCCGCCGGGCGCGATCTTGCCGAGCGCGTTGGCGGCCAGCTGCGAGCTGATCACCCCCGGCCACGACGGCCCGCGCAAGGCGAGGTGCTGGAGCGCCCACACGCATGCGAGCGTGCAGGCCTGGAGCGCGGTCATCAGCCCGAACCACGCGGGCGAGAGCTCGTCGAGGTCGTCCCAGGAGCCGAGCACGTCCACCAGGCTCGGGGCGACGAGGTACAGGGAGATGCCGGTGATCGCGAGCCAGAACACCGTGCGGACGATCTTCCGGCGCGCCGGAGCCGACGCCTCGCCGAGCTCGATCTCGTGCTCGACGTCGGCGCGGTCCTCGATCGCTCGCTCGAGTCGGTCTCCGACCTGGGTCACCGGCGTGGCACCCTAGCCGCCGCGGCCGACGAGCGGATCACCCCGCCGGGGTGAACAACCGTCAGCCGAGCCCGCTGATCCCGTCACCGATCAGCTTCGCGCCGATCACGAGGCAGAGGACGGCCATGATCGCCGCGTTGTGCGCGCCCATCCACGTCTTGAGGTCGTCGAGCAGCCGCTTTGCGCGGTCGCCGAGCGCGAAGTAGATCGCCACCGGCGCGCCCGGCCCGAGCGTGCCGACGAGGATGAACACGGCGAGCGCGACGGCCTGCTCGCCAGTGTCCACGCCGGTCTGTGCGATCGCGGCCGCGGCGCCGACGGTGAGCAGCAGGTTCTTCGGGTTGACGCCCGACAGCGCGGCTGCGATGGCGAGCGAGCGCCCGGGCGTGAACGTGTCGATCGTCCGCATCCACTTCGGGAGCTCGGCGACCTCGCCCTCGCGCGGCCGCCCGCGCCACTGCCTGACGGCCACCAGCGCGAGCAGCACGCCGAGCACGATCTTCAGTACGTCCACCCAGGTGGCCGGCTCGGCGTCCTCGTTCGCTCCCGCCCCGCCGGCCACCGCCAGCACGATCGCGCCGACGACGGCGAGCCCGAGGATCCAGCCGACCACGAACGCCGGCCCGTTGACGCGGCCGCGCGGCGTGCTGAGCATGAGCACGACGGCGATGATCGGGATCGGGCTCAGCGCGACGCCGACGCCCAGCGAGAGCACCTGCCCTATCGCGTCAGCCATCGCGGACGACGCAGCGGAAGCCGATGTGAGCCGTCGACGTGTCCACTGCTTCGAACTGCCGTGCCGCCGGGCGGTAGCGCAGGCAGTAGTTCGGCGCGCACAGGTGCGAGCCGCCCTTGATCACGCGCCGCGGGATGTGCTCGCCGGCCTCGGACGGCGCGCAGCACGGGCGCTGCGCCGCGCCGTTCGCGCTCGCCACGTCGCAGGTCCACTCCCACACGTTGCCGGTCATGTCGTACAGCCCGTAGCCGTTGGGCGGGAAGGCGCCGACCGGCGAGGTGCCCGCGTAGCCGTCGGCGAGCAGGTTCTGCCACGGGAACTCGCCCTGCCACGTGTTCGCCATCAGCCGCCCGTCGGGCGCGAACTCGTCACCCCATGCGAACACGGCGCCGTCGAGGCCGCCGCGCGCCGCGAACTCCCACTCGGCCTCGGTCGGCAGCGCCTTGCCGGCCCACGCCGCGTAGGCCTCGGCGTCCTCGTAGGCGACCTGCGTCACGGGGTGGCGGCCGCGCGTGTACGTGTCGCTGCCCCGGCCCTCCGGCCGCTGCCACGTCGTCCCCGGCACGTACGCCCACCAGTTGCGGAAGTCGCGCAGGTCGACCGGCCCGCGCGACGGCCGGAACACGAGCGAGCCCGGCACCAGCATCTCTGGGTCGGCGTCCGGGTAGTCGGCCGGGTCGAGCGGCCGTTCCGCGACCGTCACGTGGCCGGTCGCCCTCACGAACCGCCGGAACTCCGCGACGGTGACCGGCCGCTCGTCGATCCAGAAGCCCTCGACCGCCACGCCCCGGACCGGACGCTCCTCGGGGTAGAAGTCCTCGGCGCCCATGGCGAACTCGCCGCCGGGCACCCAGGTCATGCCGTCAGGCATCCAGGTGGCCCGCGAAGTACCCGAGCGCCGTCGCCGTCTTCGTCTGCTGCTCGCCCGAGAGGTCCACGCCCCGCGCGGCCAGGAACGCCCGCGCCTCCGCGGCGACCTGGAACATCTCCCCCGGAGGGCACTTGGTCGAGAGCTCGAGGATGCGTGAGCCGTCCGGGTACAGCCACAGCTCGGCGACCATCTTGCGAGCCAGCTCCTTCGGCGTGAAGTTGAGCTTGAGCACGAGGATCGGACCGAGCAGCGTGAGGTCGTCGAGCTCGATCCCGCCCGGCGCGTGGGCTTCATAGAACGCCCGCTGCTCCTTCGTGTACAGCTTGCGGATCGCGCGGTCGCCCGCGACGCAGCGCCGCACGTCGTGCTGGCCGAGGCGGGCCTTCATGGACGCCGAGCAGACGTAGCCGCCGGGCATTGCGTCGAGCTCGACGACCATGCTCGGCGACTTCCGCATCTCCTTCGGGAGCTCCTCCGGCACGACGGGCCGCAGCTTGACGACCGAATCGTCCTCCCTGCCCTGGACCCGCCGCGCGCGCACCACGACGCCGGCCTTGTTGAGGGTCAGATCGGGCGTGTCGAAGAAGCTGACCATCCGGATCTGAGCATCGATCGGGTCCATCCCGAGCGCGAGCGCGGTGGAGCGGTGATGCTCCTCCGGCACGGTGAGCTTCAGCTCGACGCTGTCCGAGCCGCCGGCGAGCGTGAGCAGCTCCTGGAGCCGCTCGTCGGGCATCGCGGCGGCGGCCATCACGCGGGCACCGCCGCACCCGGCTCGGGGTGATGCCGCGCACCGCGCAGCTTGAATGCCAGGACGACCATGAACCCGCCGCGCACGAGCAGGGAGATCGCGAACAGCACGGCGAGCGTCACCAGGCTCAGCCCCGGCAGCGACAGGATGAGGATGCCGAGGATCGCATCGATGATCGCGAGCCCCATCTGCGCCGCCCGGTCCTCGATCGTCGAGAACGACCGGATGAAGCGCACGATGCCGGCGACGACCAGGTAGATGCCGAGCACGACCACGATCGCCAGCAGGCTCTCGCCCGGCCGTCGCAGGCAGATCAGCCCGGCGACCACCGAGAGCACGCCAACGATCGCGCTCATCACACGCCCCTCCTGCTCGCCTGCGATCGCGTCGGCGATGTCCATCGCACCGGCGAACAGGAGCCCGACACCGGCGAAGATGCCGAGCGCCAGCAGCGTGATGTCGGGATAGACGATCGCCAGCACGCCGGCGACGATCGACACGAGCCCGACAACGAGGAAGAGCCACCAGTTGCGGCCCAGGGTGGGGACTTGGGAGACGGTGGACATGTCACCTCACCAGCGCTTGCGTCTGTTCCGGATCGAGCAGGCCCTGCTGGAGGATCTCGCCGCCGGTGGCGGTCACCGCGTCCTCGAGCTCGCGGGCCCACACGTGCTCGAGCAGCAGCAGACCGGCCGCCTGGCCGGGCTCGAGCGCGCCGGCCACCTCGTCCACGTCGGCCTGCGAGACGAGCGTCGGGCGACCGGGGATCCCCGGCCGCGTCTCCAGCTCGCCGCTGCCGGGAAGCCGCCGCACGAACAGCACGTCGAGCACGCGCAGCATCCCCGTCTGCTCGAATCGCTCGAGCTCGGCGACGATGCGGCCCTCGAAGGCCGCCTCGGGCCCGAACCCTGCGGCGACGAAGGAGACGGGCCCGATCGCCGTCATCGCGCGACCGCTCCCTCGAGCACCTCGCGGAGCGTCTCCTCCGCCTCCGACGACAGCGACGTGTGGAGCACCTCCCCGCCGTACTGCGAGACCCGCGGGAGCACCTTGTCCGGCGTGCTGCTGCGGACGAGCACGAACAGTGCCGCGCCGCCGGGCTCGAGCCGATCCCCGAGGTCCTTCATGAACTTGTCGTCGATGCCGTAGTCGACCAAGGCGCCGCTCGCCCCACCCGCAGCCGCGCCGACGGCCATGCCGAGCAGCGGCGCGAGGAAGATCAGGCCGATCAGGCCGCCCCACAGGGCGCCGCCGGCCGCGCCGGCCGCGCCGCCGCTGAAGCTCTGCCGCAGCTTGATCTTGCCGTTGTCCTGACGGACCGCCACGACGAGGTCGTCGAGCTCGATCACGTGCTCCTTCTGGAGCTCGACGAGCGTCCGCCCGACCTCTTGTGCGGTCGCCTCGTCGGGATAGGCGATCGCCACCAGATTGCTCATGTGTCCTCCGGGGGTTGTCGGTGCCTGCGCACCGTCGCGCGACCCGGGGTGACTCGGCATCACCCTTTAAGGGTGAAGCGAGATCACCCCCTCGCCCGTCACCGTCAGGGGATGCCCGGCGCGAGCTACGAGATCCGCATTCGCGGCCGCGTGACCGAGCCGTTGCTCTCCAGCTTCGAGAACATGTCGAGCGCGCTCGAGCCGGTCGAGACCGTCCTGCACGGCCCGGTCCGCGACCAGGCGGAGCTCCACGGCCTGATCGATCGCATCCAGGCGCTCGGCCTGGAGCTCATCGAGATCCGCCGGCTTCCCGGCTAGGGGGCCAGCAGCTCGAGCGAGCGGGCGCGGCTGACCGCCTCGCGGCGGTCGGCGACGTCGAGCTTGCGGTAGATCGCCTTCAGGTGCGTCTTGACGGTGTTGACGGACACGAACAGCTCGGACGCGATCTCCTGGTTGGACATCATCGTCGGCAGATAGCGCAGCACCGCCCGCTCGCGCGGGCTCAGCGGCTCCATCACGAACGGCGAGTGCGGGCGGCTGCCGCCGTTGGACCCGTCGAGCGCGGCGAGCAGCTCGCCGACGAGCGACCTGTGCGCCGTGCCGCGGCGGAGCTGGCGGTGCAGCAGCGGCGCGAGCGAGCGGCCGAAGTCGAGCAGCGCCCACCGCAGGCCGCCGGGCTCGGCCTGCTCGAGCGCGCTTTCCAGCGCCGCGCCTGCGCCGTCGAGGTCGCCGAGCGCGTCGAGCGCCAGGGCGTCGATCGTCCACGCC
>JBKOYW010000079.1:0-5332 GCA_046744275.1 Actinomycetota bacterium | reverse complement strand
TCCCCGAACACCGCGAACGGGCGCAGGTCGACGTGCCGCGCCGCCAGCGCGCCGTCCGGGCCGGCGGTCGGGACGGTCGAGAGCCGCACCAGCTCCTGCGCGATCCAGCGCTCGGGCTGGCGCGTGACCTCGTCGGCCTGGCGCGCGATCTCCTCGTCGCTCGCCGTCGGGCCGATGAACACCCCTTTCCCCCCGCTCTCGCTCGTCGGCTTGACCACCATCTCGCCCAGCCGCTCGAGTACCCACGCGCGTTGATCGGCGTCGGTCATCAGGTACGTCGGGACGTTGTCCAGGATCGGCTCCTCGCCGAGGTAGTAGCGGATCATCTCCGGCACGTAGTGATAGATCGCCTTGTCGTCGGCAACGCCGGTTCCGACCGCGTTGACGATCGCCACGCTCCCGGCGCGGTACGCGCGCATGAGGCCGGGCACGCCGAGCATCGAGTCCGGGCGGAACTCGAGCGGGTCCATGAAGTCGTCGTCGATCCGGCGGTAGATGGCATGCACGCGCTGGAGCCCTCGCGTCGTGCGCATGTGGCAGACCGCGTCGCGCACCACGAGGTCGGATGCCTCGACCAGCTCGACGCCCATCTGCCGCGCCAGGAACGCGTGCTCGAAGTAGGCGGAGTTGAACGGCCCGGGCGTCCACACCACGACCGTCGCCTCCTCCTCGCCCCCGGTCGGCGCGACCTGCGACAGCGCCGTGCGCAGCAGCGCCGGATAGTGGTCGACCGGCCGCACGCGGTAGTGGGAGAAGAGCCCGGGGAGCAGCCGCGTCATCGCGACGCGGTTCTCGAGCACGTACGAGATGCCGCTCGGCGTGCGCACGTTGTCCTCGAGCACCTTCCAGGAGCCGTCACCGTCACGCACGAGGTCGCAGCCGGAGACGTGGCAGTAGACGCCGCCGGGCGGGCGGATCCCGTGCGCCGCGCGCGCGAAGCCCGACCGGGAGACGATCAGCTCCCACGGCACGAGCCCCTCGTGAACGATCTCGCGCCCGTGGTAGACGTCGTCGATGAACTGGTTGAGCGCGCGGATGCGCTGCGCGAGGCCGCGCTTGATCGTCGTCCACTCCGCCGCGGGAATGATCCGCGGCACGAGATCGAGCGGGAACGGGCGGTCGCGGATCGGGCCTTCGGATTTGTCCCCACCCACCCCGCCGGCGTCGAACGTGATGCCCTGCTGCATGAAGATCGCGTCGCGGCGCCGGCCGGCGGCGGCCAGCGCGTCGGCGCCGAGCGCGTCGAGCGCCTCGACCAGCGTGCGCGCGTGCGCGCGCGGCACGCCGGCCTCGTCGAGCATCTCGTCGTAGAAGCGGGCCGTCAGCACGCGGGAATCCTCACATTCCGCACGTACCCTTGCATTGTCCGCGTGTAGCGCTCGGAGTGGGCATCATTCGCCACCGTGTCGAGCCTGAACCTCTGCATCGCCGGCGCGACGGGCTGGACCGGCAGCGCCCTGGTGGACGCGGTCGTGGCCACCGAGGACCTCGAGCTGCGGTCCACCGTGAGCCGCTCGGCGGCGGGCGGCGAGATCGCCGGCGCGCCCGCGTACGCGTCGGTGGCCGAGGCGCTCGACGGCGTCGACGTCGTGATCGACTTCACCTCGCACGACGTCGTCATGGGCAACACGCTGACCGCGATCGGGCGTGGCGTGGCGGTCGTGATCGGCACCTCGGGCCTGACCGCGGACGAGTTCGCGGAGATCGACGCCGCCGCCCGCGAGCGCCAGGTCGGCGTGATCGCGGCCGGCAACTTCTCGCTCACCGCCGCGATGGCGCAGGCCGCCGCGCTGCTCGCCGCGCGCCACCTGCCGTCATGGGAGGTGATCGACTACGCGAGCGCGACGAAGCCCGACGCCCCAAGCGGCACGGCGCGCGAGCTTGCCGAGCGGCTCGGCCAGGTCCATCCGCCGCGGGTCGAGCGCTCGATCGACGACACGGCGGGCGAGGTCGCGGCGCGCGGCGCGACGATCGGCGGCGGGCAGGTGCACTCGCTGCGGCTGCCGAGCTTCACGGTCTCGACCGAGGTCGTGTTCGCGCTGCCGGACGAGCGCCTCTCGATCCGCCACGACGCCGGCTCGTCGGCGGCCCCCTACGTCGCCGGCACGCTGCTGGCCGCGCGCGCCGCGCCCACCACGGTCGGGCTCGTTCGCGGGCTGGACACGCTCCTGCTGGGAACCTGACGCTACGCTCCGGCGCCTTGACCGAGCACGAAGCCAGCATCCGGCGCTCCTTCCCGGCGGATCAGGGGGCTCCAGGTAGCGCTCGGCGGGCGGTCAGGGACTTCCTGCGCGCGCACGGCGCCGACCCGGTCACGCTGTCGGACGTGCTGCTGGCCGTCTCGGAGGTCGTCACGAACTGCGTCGTCCACGGCTATCGCGGACGACCCGGCGGCGAGGTGGCCATCGAGGCGCGCCACACCGGCGACCGCCTGGTGCTGTCGGTCGCCGACCACGGCCACGGGATGGCGCCGCGGCTCGACAGCCCCGGCCTCGGGCTCGGGCTTCCGCTGGTCGGCCGGATCGCCGATCGCGTCGACATCACCGCTCCCGACGGCGGGGGGACGCTGGTCAGCATGTGCTTCAGCCTGGACTAGACCGCCGGTCGATGCGATCTCTGACCGCCGGTCGATGGCGCGGCGCGGCGTACGTGCCGATGATGGCCGTATGCAGGAGATCATGCGTATCGTGGACTCGGACGAGCGGTCGCTGGCGGCCCGCGTCGAGGCGGCGCTGGCCGTCCTCGGGCCGCACGCGGTCACGCAGTTCACGCTCTGGTACACGACCCGCCCGCCGGTCCACCACGCGGTGCTGCGCGCGGAGTCCCCGCCGCAGTAGCGTTCGGCGCGCATGCGCCTCAGCCCGTCCGACCAGGACAAGCTGCTGCTCGCCGTCGCGGGGATGCTGGCCCGCGACCGCCGCGCCCGCGGGGTCAAGCTGAACCAACCCGAGGCCGTCGCGCTGCTCTCCTGCTGGGTGATCGAGGCCGCGCGCGACGGACGCTCTGTGGCGGACCTGATGGAGGCGGGACGGCAGGTGCTGGGCCGCGACGAAGTGATGGAGGGCGTGCCGGAGCTGGTCTCCGAGGTGCAGGTCGAGGCGACGTTCCCCGACGGCCGCAAGCTCGTCACGCTGCACGAGCCGATCGGTTACGAGAGGCCGGATGCCGAACGACAGCATCAAGACGCGGGGCAGGACGCCCCGCGGAGGATCCCTCCTGGCGAGCTGGTCACCGCGCCCGGGGAGGTCGAGCTCAACGCGGGCCGCGCGGCCGTCACCGTCCACGTCGTCAACACCGGCGACCGCCCGATCCAGGTCGGCTCGCACTTCCACTTCGCAGACGTCAACGACGCGCTCGCATTCGATCGCGCGGCCGCGGCCGGCTTCCGGCTCGACGTCCCCGCGGGAACGTCGGTGCGCTTCGAGCCCGGCGCCGAGCGCGCGGTGACGCTGGTCGCGCTGGCCGGTGCCCGGCGTGTCCCGGGCTTGAAACCGAGGCCGGACGCCGAGGAACTCCGTCAGGACGCGGGCCGGATGCCCCGCGGAGGTGACCCATCGTGAGCCGGATCTCGCGCGAGCGCTACGGCGCGCTCTACGGCCCGACGGTCGGCGACCGCCTACGGCTGGCCGATACCAACCTGTGGCTCGAGGTCGAGGAAGACCGCTGCATCGGCGGCGACGAGGCGGTGTTCGGCGGCGGCAAGACGATCCGCGAGTCGATGCAGCAGGGCACGCGCGTCGACGGCGCGCCGGACCTCGTGATCACCAACGTCGTCGTGCTCGACCACTGGGGCGTGGTCCGCTGCGACGTCGGCGTCCGCGACGGGCGGATCGTGGCGCTCGGCAAGGCCGGCAACCCGGACATCGCTGACGGCGTCCACCCCGAGCTGGAGATCGGGCCGGGCACCGACGTCGTAGCGGGCGAGGGCCGGATCCTCACCGCCGGCGGGATCGACTGCCACGTGCACTTCATCTGCCCGCAGATCGTCGACGAGGCGCTCGCGGCCGGGGTCACGACGCTGATCGGCGGCGGCACCGGGCCGAGCGAGGGCACCCGCGCGACGACCTGCACGCCGAGCCCGCGCGCGATCGGCGAGATGCTGCTCGCGATGGACGCCCACCCCGTCAACGTGCTCCTGCTCGGCAAGGGCAACACCGTGTCGGCCGAGGGGCTCGAGGCGCAGCTGCGCGCCGGCGCGGGCGGCTTCAAGCTGCACGAGGACTGGGGCTCGACCCCGGCGGCGATCGACGCCTGCCTGAAGGTGGCCGACGCGCACGGCGTGCAGGTCGCGATCCACACCGACACGCTCAACGAGGCCGGCTACGTGCAGTCGACGCTGGCGGCGATCGCCGGCCGGACGATCCACGCGTACCACACGGAGGGCGCGGGCGGCGGCCATGCGCCGGACATCATCGAGGTCGCCGCGCACGAGAACGTCCTGCCGTCGTCGACCAATCCGACCCGCCCGCACACGGTCAACACCGTCGACGAGCACCTCGACATGCTGATCGTCTGCCACCACCTGAACCCGCGCATCCCGGAGGACCTGGCGTTCGCCGAGAGCCGGATCCGCGGGACGACGATCGCGGCCGAGGACGTGCTGCACGACCTCGGCGCGATCTCGATGATCGGGTCGGACTCGCAGGCGATGGGCCGTGTCGGCGAGACGATCGTTCGCACGTGGCAGACGGCGCACGTGATGCAGGCGCGGCGCGGCGGTTCGGGCAACGACCGGCTGCGCCGCTACGTCGCGAAGTACACGATCTGCCCCGCCGTGGCGCACGGGATCGATGACGAGGTCGGCTCCGTGGAGGTCGGCAACCTCGCCGACCTCGTGCTGTGGGACCCGGCCTACTTCGCGATCCGCCCGCGGCTGGTGATCAAGGGCGGCGCGATCGCGTGGGCCGCGATGGGCGACGCCAATGCCTCGATCCCGACGCCGCAGCCGGTGCTGATGCGGCCGATGTTCGCCGGCGGCGGGCGGCTCGCCGCGCAGCGATCGCTGGCCTTCACCGCGCCGGACGCGGAGGTCGACGGCCTCGAGGCGCAGGTGGTCCCGGTGAAGGACACGCGGGCGCTGCGCAAGACCGACATGCCGCTCAACGACGCGCTGCCCGAGATCCGGGTGGAGCCGGACACCTTCCGGGTCTGGGTCGACGGCGAGGAGATCGTCCCCGACCCAGTGGCGGAGCTGCCGCTCGCGCAGCGCTACTCGCTGTTCTGATGGACGCGCTCGCGCTCCTGCTCGCCGACTCGCGCTTCCCGTCCGGCGGCTACGCCCACTCGCTCGGGCTCGAGCAGGCCGTGGCCGACGGGCTGACCGACGTGCCGG